>JAYUXE010001119.1:0-7117 GCA_043753165.1 Archangiaceae bacterium
GGGCTCCAATTTGCTTTCCGAGCCGTTATCGTCGGCTGAAATTTATGATTTCAAAGACGGAGGGTGGCGCACATGCACCAATCAAATGACGACCGAGCGAGCCTTACATGCCGCAGTGTTGCTGGCTGACGGACGGGTCATGGTTGCAGGCGGGAGTACTGCCTCATCGCTAAGTACAAAGAGCACCGACGCCTTTGATTATTTGAACGAGTCATGGGTCGCGCTCGCTGACATGCAAGTCGGTCGTACGTCCTTTGCACTTGTGAAGCTCCTGAGCGGGAAAGTGTTAGCGACAGGGGGAGTCGGTGCGACGGGAGTCTTAAACGACTCAGAACTCTACGATCCTGTCCTTGGTCAGTGGAGCAATACCAACCCAATGGCTACTCCTCGCTTTAACTTTACCTCGACCCTGCTTCTGAACGGCCGGGTCCTGATAACGGGCGGCGAAAACTCTATGGGTCTCGTTGAGGTAAACACGACTGAGACTTTTCAACCCTCAGCAGGAACCTGGACTTCGGCCGCCCCTCTTTTGAGTGCGCGTCGCTCGCACGCGGCGATTCGACTCCTTGATGGCCGCGTCCTTGTCGTTGGTGGCATCGGGGCGTCAGGAGCGCTCACTTCCGCAGAGATTTTTGACCCGACCACGAATACCTGGAGTGCGACTGGCTCTCTTTCGTACCAACGCGTCGCGCCCAACGCAGAGTTGCTTGCCGACGGTTCGGTTCTCGTTGCCGGAGGCACCCCCGAAAAAGCAGCCGAGCTGTTTCGGCCCCAGGTTGGGCTCTGGGTGAAGACCCGAAGCCTGGTCAACTTTCGGCAAAGGGCTAGCATGGTGGGGCTTAACGGAACTTCCGCGTTGATTTGCGGAGGTTCCTCGGCGACAGCGGAAGTTTACTGATGGCGCTCGAATCTGAAGCTCAAGGAACAAAATGATCAAATTGATGCTGCTTGTCATGACACTTACGGCGGCGACTGCCACGGCGCACTTCAAGATCACAAGCCCCGACGGCGGCACGCAGGAATGGATCAACACCGACCAGTTCGGCAATCCGCAAAAGGAAAGTCCATGCGGCGACCCAAACGGCACTCAGTCAGGGTTCGTTAAGACGGTCGTCGCGGGGTCGAAGCTCAAGCTCAACTGGCTCGAAACGGTGCCTCACGGGGGTCACTATCGAATCTCGATCGCTCCCACCCGCGCGCAGCTGGTGGACCCGGTGCCGGTAGTTACGTCGAACAACTGCGTCAGCCTCGCGATCCAGAATCCACCCGTTGCGCCTGTCGTCGCCGACGGCGTGCACGTTCATGCGCAGACGAGCGCGACCAACGTCCCCTACGAAACCGAGATCACGATCCCGAACACGCTCGGCGCCAACACACTGCAGATGATTCAGTTCATGCGGCCGCACGCGCCCAGCTGTTTTTACTACCACTGCGTCAATCTCAACATCGTCGCCGCTGCGGACGCGGGCGCCCCTCCGGTTCCTGACGCAGGCGCGGGCGGCGGTTCTGGCACCGGTGGTGGCGGCGGCGCTGGCGGTGGCGTCGCAGGTTCGGGCGGTGGGGTCGCAGGTACGGGCGGCGGCGTCGCAGGTACGGGCGGCGGCGTCGCGGGCACGGGCGGCGGCTCGGCCGGTGCAGGCGGCGGCTCGCCTGGCACCGGCGGCGGAGCGAGTGGAACGGGCGGTGGTTCGTCCGGCACCGGCGGCGGATCAGGTGAAGCCGGTGGGTGCGGCTGCACGACCGGCACCGCGTCGATGACGAGCCTGTTGATGATGCTGGCCGTGGGCCTGCTGCTGCGCGCGCGCCGCCGCGAATAACCCCAGAGCGACGTCGAGGGGCTCCGGCCCCGGCGCCTAAATGCGTTCGACGGAATGAACGCCGTTCAGCTTCTCGATGCTGCGCATCAGCTCGGTGAGCTGCTTGAGGTCGCTGATGGTCACTTCGAACGTATTCACCGCGCGATCGTCACCGGTCGCGCGGCAGTTCGCCTGCGAGATGTTCACGCCCTTCTTCGAGAAGGTGTTGGTGATGTCGGCGAGCAGCCCGGGCCGATCGGCGGTCATCACGCGCAACGTCACCGACCGCTTGAAGTCGCCGCGCACGTCCCACGCCACGTCGACGCGCCGTTCAGGATCCGTCGCCAGCGCCTTCTCGCAGCCTGCGGTGTGAACCGTGACGCCGCGGCCGCGCGTGATGAACCCCGCGATCGGGTCGCCCGGCACCGGGTTGCAGCACCGGGCAAAGCGAACCAGCACATCGTCCACTCCACCGATCGTGACGCCCGTCTTCGACGGCTTGCCAACCAGCTTCCGTGCGATCTCCGTCACCGACGGCAGCGCCGAGAACAGGCCGCGCGATTCGCCGTTCGCCGCACGCACCGCATCCTTCGCCGCCGCCTCGCGCGTCTCGGCCACCTTCTCGGCCGGCACCATCTTGTCGATCACCTGGCTCGGCTGAACCTTGCCGTAACCGATCGCGACCATCAGATCGTCCTCGGTGCGGTAGCCAAACGACTCAGCGTGCTTCTTCAGCTCGCCGCCCTTGATCGACTTGTTCAGGTTCAGCCCGAAGCGCTTGAACTCCTTGTCGGCGAGCTCGCGGCCCAGCTGCAGGCTCTTCTCGCGCTGCTGAAGCTTGATGAACCCGCGGATCTTCTGCTGCGCGCGGCTCGTCTTGACGAACGTGAGCCAGTCTTTCGACGGGTGCGCCTGCGGGCTCGTCAACACCTCGAGCTGATCGCCGTTCTTCAGCTTGTAGCGAAGCGGCACGATCTTGCCGTTCACCTTTGCGCCGACGCACTTGCTGCCGACGTCCGAGTGAATCGCGTAAGCGAAGTCCACCGGGGTCGCTCCTCGGGGCAGGCTCTTCACGTCACCCTTCGGCGTAAAGACGAACACTTCGTCGGTGAAGAGGTCGACCTTGACCGTGTCGAGGAACTCTTTCGGATCCTTCAGGTCCTGCTGCCATTCCATCAGCTGGCGCAGCCAGGCGAACATCTCGTCATCCTTCGAGATGACCTACTTGCCTTCTTTGTAGACCCAGTGCGCCGCGATGCCTTCTTCGGCGATCCGGTGCATCTCTTCCGTTCGAATCTGCACCTCGACGCGCTCGGACAGCGGCCCGATCACCGTCGTATGCAGCGACTGGTACATGTTCGGCTTCGGAATCGCGATGAAGTCCTTGAAGCGGCCCGGCACCGGCTTCCACAGCTGGTGCACCATGCCCAGCGCCTCGTAGCAGGCACCAATCGTCGGCACGACGATGCGAAACGCGATCAGGTCGGGCACCTGCTCGAACTCGATGCCCTGCCCCCGCATCTTCTTGTAGATGCTGTAGAGGTGCTTGAAGCGCCCGGTGACCTTGCCCTGGATCTCGCGCTGCTTCAGCTCCACTTCCATCAACGCGATCACGTCTTCGATGAACTTTTCGCGATCCTTCCGGCGCCGCGCGATCTTCTCGGTCAGCTCGGCGAAGTCGTTCGGCTTCAGGTACTTGAACGACAAATCTTCGAGCTCGGTCTTGATCCAGCTGATGCCCAGGCGATTCGCCAGCGGCGCATAGATGTCGAGCGTCTCTTGCGCGATGCGCGCCTGCTTCTCTTCCTTCATGTGATCCAGCGTCCGCATGTTGTGCGTGCGGTCGGCCAGCTTCACGAGGATGACCCGAATGTCCTGGGCCATCGCGATGATCATCTTCCGGAAATTCTCGGCCTGCTTCTCTTCCTGCGAAAGCTGCGCGGACGCCGAGAACTTCGACAATTTCGTCACACCGTCGACGATCGCGGTGACCTCTTCGCCGAACAGCTCGCGGATCTCTTCGTTCGTCGCCAGCGTGTCTTCGACGGTGTCGTGCAGCAGCCCCGAGACAATCGAAGCTTCATCGAGCTTCAGCTGCGCGAGCAGCCCTGCCACCTCGAGCGGGTGGATGAGGTACGGCTCGCCAGACTTCCGGATCTGCCCCTGATGGACCTTCGCCGAATAGACGTAGGCCTTCTTGATGATGTCGAGGTCTGGATCGGGGTGGTAGGCGGCGACGCGCTGAAGAATGTCGTTGAGGCGGATCAAGGGAGCCGCTCAATCGTAACCACAGAGTGACGACTCAGCAACGACGCCGCTTCGCGTCATCGACTCGCGCTTCACCTTGCGCAGGCGTCCGGATTCGTTGACTATCCCGCGCCGAAAATCATGGTCGCCCTTCTCAAAACCAACCTCGGTGTCGTTTGTCCCGCTTGCGACTTTTTGAATGTCGTTCAAGCGGCCCGGTGCATGTCCTGTGGGGCTGCCACCGACGGGCCCAGCACGGCCCCGATGCCGCGCACCGACAAGCACCAGGCCCACGTTCCTGAGCCGGTCGTTCAAGCGTCGGTGCCTCCGGGGCTCAAGCGCGCCAACACCGCTGCGCCCATGGAAGCGATTCCCGACGCGGATGTGACGCCACCTCCGCCGCCTGAGCCGCAGCCGGCCGCCGCCGCCCAGATGAAGTCCCTGGTCGGCGCCCCGCCCCGCCCGACCTTCCAGTCGTCGTCGCAACCCGCGGCCCTCATGCCCGTTCAAGACACGGGCCCCAAGTTCGGCCTCTCGGTGCTCGCGGGCCCCGCGCGCGGTCAACGCTTCCGCCTCGGCGCCAAGGGCGCGCAGGTCGGCCGCAACCGCGGCGTGATCCTCTTTCCCGACGATCCATTCGTCTCTCCGCTGCACGGCACCTTCAGCATCAAGGACAACAAGCTCTTCGTGCGTGACGAAGAGAGCACGTCGGGCATCTACGTCAGCATCAACGGGCAAGAGACGATTCCGGCCGACAGCTTCTTCGCCATCGGCTTGCGGCTCTTCCACTACGTCGGGGCCCTCGAGCCTGCACCGCCTTTCGTCCCCGGCCGCCTGCAGATCTACGGCGCTCCAGTGCCGACGAACCAGGTGCACTACGCGCTGGAAGAGATCCTGCTCGGGGGCCGCCCTGGCCGCGCGCTGATCACCGGCGGCCCGATTCTGACCATCGGCCAGACCAAGTGCGATCTGTCTTTCCCCGCCGACGACGGCATGGCCGCCCGCCACTGCGAGCTCTCGCCCATGCCGACCGGAGCGATGATTCGCGATCTCTCAGGCGGCCTCGGCACGTACATCCGCGTCACGAACGAGCGCCAGCTGAAGGCGGGCGATCGGTTGCGCATCGGCCAGCAGACGCTTCAGGTCGAGCTGCTCAGCTAGCGGCTGAACTACTCCGGCATCACCTGCTTGATGTACGCGCGCGCCTTCGACGTCGGCGCGTCGGCGAGGTGGCGATCCCACCAGTGGCGCGCCTCGGCCACTTCGTCTTGCTGGTAGTAGAGCTCGCCCAGCTTCAGCGCGACCTCGGGCGACGGATCCTTCGAGAAGGCTTCCTTGTACTTGGTGATCGCCATCTCGGCGTCGCCGCGGCGCCACGCCGAATCGCCGTCGTGGGTCAGCCGCGAAGACATCGCCGAGTCGCGCATCGCGTCCGGAATCTGCTGCTCATAGAGGCGCGTCAGATCCACCGCCGGCTGCAGCTTCGGATCCTTGATCTTCACCGGCGCGTTCGGAGGAGGAATGAAGGCCGCTTCGTCTTCCTGCTTCTGCTTCATCACCGTGTGGATGAAGGCGCCCGCGACGCCGATCGCTACCAGCACCAGGACGACGGTGACGATCTTGAACGCGAGCCCGCTGCGATCCGGCACGGGCAGGCGGGCCTGGGGATCCGTCGCATCGACGCCCGCCACGAGCGCGCCCGCTGACGATCCGTTTGGCCGGTGACGCGGGTGGTGCGCGGTGCGATCGACGTTCTCGTAGGGCTGTGACGGCGCGTTGCGCATCGACTTGAGCTGCGACGGATCCGCGCGCTGGGTCGTGTCTGCGCCCCAGCCCGGGTCCGTCATCGGGTTGCTGGTGACGCGCGTCTCCTGCTGCTCGTTGGGCGTCAGCCGCCGCTGGTTCGTGCCCGACCGCCTTTGCGAACGGCCACCGCCGCGAGACTCTTTGTCGATTGCGATCAGCTCGGCGCGGAACTGATCGGCCGTCTGCGGGCGATCGTCCGGGCTCTTCGCCAGCGTCTTCATGATCAGCCGTTCCATCTGCTGGCTGATGCGCGCGTCGGGGCGGCGGCGTGACGGCAGCGGCGGCTGCTCGGTGAGGTGCTTGGTCGCGAAGCCCACCGCCGACTCGCTGTCGAACGGAAGCATGCCGGTGGTGAGCTGGTAGAGGATCACGCCGACGGCGTAGAGATCGCTGCGGTGGTCCAGCGTCGCGCCGCGCGCCTGCTCGGGTGACATGTACTCGGGCGTGCCGCAGACGAAGCCGGCGCGCGTCAGGGCCGGGCCGTCTTCCCCCGAAGAATCGGTGATCTTCGCGATCCCGAAGTCGAGCACCTTGACGAAGTCGGGCTCGCCGCGGCGCTGCTCGACCATGATGTTTTCCGGCTTCAGGTCGCGGTGGATGACGCCGGCGCCGTGCGCATCAGACAGCGCCGACAGCACCTGGCCCACGATCCGGATCACGCGCGACTCGGGCAGCGGCCACTCGCGGGAAAGGATGTGGTGCAGGTCCTTGCCCGAGACGTATTCCATCGCGATGTACATCGCGCCGTCTTCGGCCTGCCCGAAGTCGAGAATCGAAATCGAGTTCGCGTGGTTCAGCCGGCTCGCCGCTTTGGCTTCGCGCTGAAACCGCGCCACGGTGCGTTCGTCCGAAAGCAGCGCCTGCCGCAACACCTTCAAGACCACCGGCTTGTCGAGGACGAGCTGGGTGGCCTTGTAGACCTTGCCCATGCCGCCTTCGCCGATCAGGGCCTCGACGCGGTATTTCCGGGCGACGGTTTTACCGATGTAGTCGTCGCTTGCCACAGGCGTGGGGCGAACTTTTCCACGGCTGGCTCCCAATCGCCAACGAAGTGTTGCCAATGACGAACGCCTCGCCCTTTGCCACAGGCTTGATATAGCTGGCGCGGTTCATGGCTCCCGCTCCACGCCCTCGGGTTGCGATTCGTGTCGTCCGTGCCGACGGTGGTCCCGAAGCGTTGATTCCGATGCGGGGCGACGTGCTGCTGGCCGGGCGCCAGGGCGATCTTTCGCTGCCCGACGACCCCTTCGTCGCTGACACGCAGGTGC
>JAYUXE010001120.1:0-3023 GCA_043753165.1 Archangiaceae bacterium
GAGCTGTCGAAGATTCTGAAGGTCGTGCTCGGGGTCGCTCCGTTCGCGGCGAAGCGGAACACCCCGCTGGATGGTTCGCCGTTCGCGGGAATCCCGGAAATCGAGGCGAAGCTCGAACGGCTGCGAAAAGGGCTGCGCGGCAAGGCCGAGGTGCGGCCGACCAGCGCGCGGTGGGCGTGGGTCGAATACATGCTGGCGCAGTGCGGGCCTGAAGGCGGGCTCGCAGCGTACGACGCGTACAAGGCGGGCGGCGCGTTCGCGGCGTGGAAGCGCGCATTCAAAGACCGCGGGTGCGTGCCCTTCGTCGCGCGCCGCACGGTAGACGGCAGGCGGAAGGCGACCGAATGGCCAACGGTGGGAGCGCACGCGTGACTGAAGTCGAGACGGTGGTGGTCGGAGCAGGAATGTCGGGACTCGCGACGGCTGCTGCGCTGGGCCCCGATTCGGATGTCGTCGTGCTCGAGGCCGACGCGGAGGTCGGCGGCTACTGCAAGACGGTGAAGAAAGAAGGCTTCACGTGGGACTACTCGGGCCACTTCTTCCACTTCAAACACCCCGACATCGAAAGCTGGCTGCGCGCGCGCATGCCGGGCCAGGACATTCGCAGCGTCGCGAAGAAGTCGTTCATCTCTTACGGCGGCAGGCAGATCGATTTTCCGTTTCAAAAGAACATCCACCAGCTTCCGCAGGCCGAGCTGATCGACTGCCTCTACGACCTGTACTTCGTGCGGACGCCGGGTGCGTCGCCGCCGCCGCCCGAGACAAACTTCAAAGAGATGCTGTACGCGCGCTTCGGCCGATCGATCGCCGAGAAGTTCCTCATCCCGTACAACGAGAAGCTGTACGCCACCGACCTGTCGACGCTGGACAAGGACGCGATGGGCCGCTTCTTCCCGCATGCGGATTTGACCGAGATCATCCGCAACATGAAGCAGGCGGACAACGCGACCTACAACGCGACCTTCACGTATCCCGAAGGCGGCGCGATCGAATACGTGAAGGCCGTGCAGTCGGCCGTGAGGCCCGGCGCGATTCGTTTGTCGGAGGCGCTGACGAAGGTCGATGTGAAGAACCGCGTCGCGACGACGACGAAGGGCGAGTACCGGTACAAGCGGCTCATCTCGTCGGCGCCCTTCCCTCGCCTGCTGCAGCTCACCGGCACTGCGCACGACGCTTCGGTGTTCACCTGGAACCAGGTGCTCGTCTTCAACCTGGGCTTCGACGACAAGGGTCCGCGCGACGTGCACTGGGTCTACTACCCGTCGCGCGAGCTCGCGTTCTACCGGGTAGGCTTCTACGACAACATCTTCGATGGGCCGCGCATGAGCCTGTACGTCGAGCTCGGGTTTCCGCGCGATGGCAAGCCCGACGTGGATGCCGCGCGCGCGAAGGTGCTCGAAGGGTTGAAGAAAGAAGGCGTCATCACCACCCAGAAGCTCGTCGCCGAGCACTCCGTGCTGATGAACCCGGCGTACGTGCACATCACGCAGGCGTCGATCGCCGCCCACGCGAAGCTGTCGGCGCAGCTGCGCGAGTCCGGCGTGTTCAGCATTGGGCGCTACGGCGGGTGGACCTACTGCAGCATCGAGGACAACATTCTCGAGGCGCGGGCCCTGGTGCGCGGGTGGACGGGGAACTCGACGCCGCTCGGCTGATCGCGCGCCGGTGTTCAATCGGAAATTTCGGACGGAGCCACAGCACACGGCACGGCGATCTTCGTTCAGTTCGCGCCGAAGTCGTCTGGTCTCTGCGCCCAAGACGGCGTTTGTCAGCGTCTCGCGTCCGAAAATACCCGCGTCCGATGCTCACACCCCTGCTTTTCACCCTCACCCAATTGCTCAGTCGCGCCTCGAGACCCCCGACTTCCCCCGTGAAATCACGCACCGGATGAGAGCCGGGCCGCTCGAATGCTGACAGCTCTGGCGCAACGCGAGAAACGATTCGTCGACGCTGAGGTGCAGGCTGATCGCGCCATCGCTCTGGGCCATGAAGGTCTACGCGCTCGGCGCTCGAGCAAGTGCAGCCGCGTTAGGCGTCAAGCAACCCACTTCGTCGACAGCGCCCAGACCTGTTCCGACAGCGCTTCGTCCTGCGCGTCTGCCGTCGGAGCCATCTCAGCGCAGTCGGACAGGTACACGCCCGTGCGGCCTTCGAGCTCGGGCGCAGTCGCTGCGTACACCGTGGTGGCGGCGCCTTGCGGCACCGACTTCATGAACAGCCCGCCGACGATGCGGAAGATCGTCCCTTGAAAACCCATGCTGCGGGTCAGGTTGGTCGGAATGACGCCCGGGTGCAGCGACACGGCGATCGCCGAGGCCGGAAGCCGCCGCGCGAGCGCTTTGCTGAAGAGAATGTTGGCGAGCTTCGAGTCGCCATACGCATCGAACGGCACGTACTTGCGCGACGCGTACTTCGGGTCGCCTTCCAGCGTCGCGAGCAGGCTCTGCTTCTTGCCGCGCGTGTGCAGGCCGCTCGAAACGGTGACGACGCGTGCTGCCGGCGACTGCACGAGGCGTTCTTGCAGCAACGTCGTCAAAAGAAAATGGCCCAGGTGGTTCGTGCCCAGCTGCTGCTCGATGCCGAGCGCAGTGGTGCCCAGCGGCGTCGCCATGATGCCCGCGTTGTTGACCAGCAGGTCCAGCGGCGTGCCGGCCGTCAGGTAGCCGGAGGCGAACGCGCGAATCGACGCGGGGTCCGCGAGGTCCATCTTTCCCGTGGAGAACGTGCCGGCGTCCTTTGGCAGCGTCGCGCGCAGCTCGGCCGCCACCTTCTCGCCCGCCTCGATCGATCGGCAGGCCAGCGTCACGTGCGCTCCGCCCAGGGCGAGCACCCGCGCCGTCTCGGTGCCCAGGCCCGAGTTGGCGCCCGTCACGATCGCGTGCTTGCCCTTCAGGTTCCGGCCGCGCAGCGCCTGCTCAGCGGTGCTGCGTTTTCCCAGGGTTGTCATGCCGCATGAGTAAGAGGTTCGACCAAGCCTCGCCACCGCCTTAACAATTCAACAGGAAGCGGCCGTCTAGCCTTCC
>JAYUXE010001121.1:0-3022 GCA_043753165.1 Archangiaceae bacterium
CCGTCGGGGTGAGACGGGGTGAAGTAGTACGACAGATCCCGCGAGGTCGTACCGTTCAGGTTCCCGCCCACCGCCTCGACCTTCGCGTTCATCGCGACCGTGTCGGGGTACCGCTTGCTGCCGCGGAAGAAGAGGTGCTCGAGCGCGTGACTCACGCCGTTGTTCGCCGGCGTCTCGTGCCGCGACCCGACCCGCACGTACACCGACACCATCGCGCTGTGCAGGTGCGGCGTCTCGACCGTCACCAGCCTCAAGCCCTGCGGCAACACATCCTTGAAGTAACGAAAACCCGTCATGCGCGCGGCAACCGAATCACGAAAGTCGCTCCCTGGCCTGGCTCACTGGCGACATCCAGCGAGCCGTGGTGTGCCTGCACAATCTGTCGCGACAGCGACAACCCCAACCCCGTGCCGCTGGCCTTCGTCGAGAAGAACGGGTCGAACACCTTGGCGCGCGTCTCGGGGTCGATGCCCGGGCCCGTGTCGCCCACTGCGATCTCGACGCTGCCGTTCACCACGCTCGTCTTCAACGTCAACGTCCCGCCACCGCGCATCGCTTCCCGCGCGTTCCGAATGAGGTTCAAGACCACCTGCCGCAGCTGCCCTTCGTCCACCATCGCCGATACCTTGTCCGCCCCGGGCTCTCTTTTCACCGAGATCTTCGCCCGCGCCAGCTCTTCGCCCGAGAACGCCAACACCCGGTCGAGCAGGGCGTGCACGTCTTCCGGCTGCAGCGACGGGCTCGGCAGGCGCGCCAACCGCAGGTGTTCCTCGGTCACTTCGGTCAGCCGGTCGACCTCGTGCGAGATGGCCTTCAGCAGCGCCACCGCCTCGCGGCCTTCCTCGGGCGAGGCGAACTTCGCCGCTTCGATTTGATCCTGCAGCAGCTCGACGTTGAGCCCAATCGACGACAGCGGGTTGCGAACCTCGTGCGCGATCTGCGCCGCCACCCGGCCCACCGCGGCCAGCCGTTCGGCCAGCAGCAATTCGGCCTGCTTCTGTTTCAGCAGGGCCTCGCGTTCTTGCAGCGATCTCGCCATCGCGTCGAACTCGCGTCCCAGCAGCGAGATCTCGTCGTCGCCCTTCAAACCAATCTTCGTCGAGTAGTCGCCGCGCCCGATGCGCGAGGCGCCTTCGATCAACGTGCGAATGGGCCGCAGCGATCGCGCCGACAACGCCGTGGCAATCAACCCGACCGCGATCGCGAGCACCGGCAGCACGATGATCGCCGCACCCGTGACGCGTTCACGTTCTTGCGCGCGCGCGACCCGATCACTGATGCGCGTCTCGAGCGAGCCGTGCAGCAACCGCAGATTCACCCCAATCGTATTCTCCTGCGCCTGCAACCGATCGAGCCGGGCTTCCGCCGCCGTCCAGTCGGGCGCGTTCTGCTCGAGCAGGGTGAACGCCGATTCCGACAGCAGCTCGTATTCGGCGTACTTCGCCGAGAGCTCGTCGAACTTCCGCGCCACCTCGGCCACGAATTCCTTTTCGTTCTCCGGAGCGAACTCCATCACCTTCTTCGCCGTCTGCTGCCCCGCCTTGATCTTCTCGGCCATCAGCCCCGGGAAATAGAGCCGCGTCAGGCGAATGAGCTGCCGCCGCGTGTCCACGTTGCGTTCATCGCGCAGCCGCGTCGTGTCGCGCTCGCGGTTCTTGTGAAAGGTCTCGATCGCCGACGCGTCCTGCGTCAGGTGCAAGTAGCCTTCCGAAACCAGGCGGAATTCGACCTGGTTTCGGTGCATTTCGGTTACCGAGAACAGAGATACCGCCCCGAACGTCACCAGCACCACGGCGTAGCCGAGGAAGATGCGGGTGGCGAGAGAGAGGCGCATTGGTTGAAAATTACCTGCCCTGGCGTCTAAATAGCGGTTTTATCAGCCGAATGTTCAACATGCGCCTACCTCTGCTCATTCTCGTCACGTCTTCGGTCGCGCTTGCTGCGAATCGCCCCACGATCGTCATCGTGCCGTTCTCTGTCGGCGAAGGTGCCACCGACGGGGCCGCCACCAAGTTCACCCGCCTGCTCAACGAAGAGCTGCGCAGCCGCGACGACGTGATGGAGGTGATGAACGCGCCCGTCATCAAAGCCGCGCCCGTCGCCGAAAAGCCGGCCCCGGCGGGCGGTGCAGGAAAGAAGACGGCCCCTTCGCCCGAAGCCACCGCCGCACTGGCCGAAGGAAAAAAGGCGCTCGCCGACCTTCGCTTCGAAGACGCGATCGCCTCGCTCAAGAAAGGCATCGACCTCTCGCTCGCCGAGCCCGGCACCGCCGACTACCCGGCCGTGCTCGAGGCGTACATTTCGCTGGGCGTCTCGGCCTTCCGCACCGGTGACGAGAAGGAAGCCACCGCCGCGCTCTTCAACCTCGCGCGCCTCGACCCGAACTACACGCTGCCCGCCGGCTACCCGCCCATCTTCGGGCGCGAGTTCGAGAAGGCGAAGAAGAAGGTCGCCAAGCAGCAGAAGGCCTCGATCTCGGTCGAAGGCCCGCAGGGCGCCACCGCATTCGTCGACGGCCGGGACCTTGGCATGGTGCCGGTGCTGGAAGAGAACCTGCCCCCGGGCCTTCACTACGTGAAGGTCGAAGGAGCGAAGGGCGAACGCTACGGCCACACCGTCGACGTGAAGACGGGCGTGGCGAAGGTGAAGGCGACGTTCGGCGGAAAGGAAGAGAAGGCAACGCCCCCGGCCGCTGCGACCGGTGGCGTGGCGGATCCCCGCGTGGGCGCGCTGGTCGATGACGCCGCGGCCCAGCGCATCGCCGCGTACACGAAGGCCGCGGGCGCCGAGTACGCGATCGTCGGGCTCATCTACCGCACCGGTGATCAGCAGTTCACCGCCGGCACCGCGCTTTACTCGACCCGCAAGTCCAGCGTGGCTTCGCTGCCCGCGATCAGCTTCGACTCGGACGTGCTGACCGCCAACGTCGAGGCCTACAAGCTCGCCGATGCGCTGCAGGAAAAGATGGCGGCGTTCTCGTCATCGAGCATGCCGATCGCGCTGATCACGAAGACAGTGGTGA
>JAYUXE010001122.1:0-3018 GCA_043753165.1 Archangiaceae bacterium
AGGCACGCCCACGCCCGCGCATCGAACCGCCCGCAGAAATCGTCGGCCTCGTCGTACAGCCACCTTTCCATTCCTTCTGCGCCGCCGTGCCAGTGCAGCAGGTGCTCGCGGCGGTGCGTCCACGAGACCAGATCGCTGCGGGCCTTGCGGTAGCTGCCCGCCTTCACCAGCTGCGGCGCCATGCCCAGCCCGTCGCGCAGCGCCATCGGCAGCGACAGCGACGTGCCGAAGGTCACGGCGGCTGAGGTCACTTCAGGAAACAGCGCGGCGATCTTCAGCGCCACCATGCCGCCCAGGCCGACGCCGACGATCGCGCGCGCCTTGTTGATGCCCAGGGTTCGCATCGCGCTGGTCGCCGCACGCGCGAGATCTTCCAGCGACAGGTTCAGCGCCGGGCGGTGGTCGGGCGTCAGCGGCATCATCGCGGCCGACGTCGACCCGAACGGGCTGCCCAGCAGGTTCAGCGACACGACCCACCCGAGCTGCGGAGGCAGCGCCTGGCCAGGCCCAATCAGCTGCTTGCCCCAGCCTTCGCCGAAGCCGTCGCCCAGCGCGCGGTGTGAATCACAGAGATCATGCAGCACCACGATCGCGTTCGCGGGGTCGGTGCGGCCGTACGATTCCCACGCAATCTCGGTGTCCACGAGCAGGCCTCCGCCTTCGAGAGGCAGGGCCACCGGCAGCCGGGCTGTATCCGCGTGCTGGATCAAGCGGGTGAATTCTCATATCAATCGGCCCCTTCGCAAAAAGGGAGCACGAGAAAAACCAATGAAGCGTTACTTCGGCGTCGTCGTCGCCATCGTCTTCGTCATCGCAGGCATCTACTGGGCGTACACCAAGTACGACACCAAGACCCGTGAGGCGGCCCGTGATCTCAACGTCGAGCGCATCCGCGCCGACTACTACGATCGCGTCCCCTGGATCCGCATCAACCCGGACGAGAAGACCTACAAAGACGAGGTCACCACGTTCCTGCGCACGTACTTCAAAGAGGTCAACGAGCATCAGAACAAGTACGGCGGCAACAAGAACCACGACGACTACCTCGCCGAGCTCAGCGACCGTTCGGCCAAGGGCAAGAAAGACGAACGCCTCGACGACAAGAAGGCGACCTACGAGTACGTGCGCAAGCAGTTCGACGCGTTCAAGGGCGGCAACTACGCGCCCGCGAGCACGTTCACGAACAACGGCATTCGCATGGACATCGTCAGCTTCAACCGCGTGACGGTGGGCGGCGAAGAGAAGGTTCGCTACGAGCTCGTCATCTGGGGCATCCCCCGCGAGCTGCGCGTCGACGACCGCGGCGTGCGCAACGTGAAGGCGAACGCGTCGTTCACGATTGGCTGGAAGCTCTACGACGAGAAGGGAAAACTTTTGGGCGAGATGAACGCGTCCGGCGACCCGACCGATCGCATCGACTGGCCCGAGCGTTACGTGAAGTTCTTCCCGCCCGGGATCATGCTCGGCCACTACGACGTCGACCTGATGCCGGCCGAATTCCCCGCCGACAAGGACGCCAAGAAGAAGGACCCCGTGCCGCTCAAGTCGGTCGAGATCGCGTTCAACATCAGCTCGCGCTCGCCGTCCGGGGGCGCCATCAACGCCGCCTACACCTGGAAGCTCGACGTCCCCGCTGAATGGAAGATGCGCCCGGGTCAAGAATGGAAGGGCGCCCAGGAATCCATTCGCCCGGAAGAAGAAATCGACCCGGCGAAGAAGGAAAAGGCCAACCGCTAGACGACAGCCAGGGTCGTGCTCAGCTTCCACGCTTTGAGCACGCCCGCATCATCCAGCGCGTAGACATTCAGCTTCCCGTCGACGCGCACGTCGAGCAGCCCGCGCCCCGCCTGCAGCTCGGCCAACACCCGGCCGCCGCGGGGATCCACCGCCCGAATTTTTTCGCCAGCGAGCACCAGCACGCCGCGCCGCAGCGACGGCGGCGGTAGATCCGGCAGCTCGTCACCCGCCACGCCCAGCACCCAGTCGAGCTGGCCATCGGGCGAGACGGCGGCGGCCGATCCGCGCGCGTCACACGCGATTACGCCGCGCCCGTTCGCCACCAGCGCCATGCGCGCGCCCAGCAGCGGCACCGTGCGTTCCCACCGCTGGGTTCCGTTTCGGCCGATCGCCAGCACCACCGCGCGATCCTCTTTCTGCCCCGCGAGGTACGTCACCCCGCTGGCGACGACGGGCGCGCACGGTCGAACCATCGGAACTTCCAGGGTCCACACCACCGCC
This sequence comes from Archangiaceae bacterium, assembly GCA_043753165.1. GTDB lineage: Bacteria > Myxococcota > Myxococcia > Myxococcales > Myxococcaceae > JAGSPQ01. The sequence continues at coordinate 2,239 of JAYUXE010001122.1, forward strand.
CCCGGAACAACCTCGGGCCGCGTCGGCCGCACCTCCGTGAGAAACACCACCGTGCGATCGCCTCGCGACAACACGCCCAAGGCGCGTCGCCCGTGCTTCACCGGCGGGAAGTTGAAGGGCAGGGTGGCGCGAATCCGAAACCGCGCCTGGCCATCGGAAAGCTCGAGCCCGTACAGCGAGCCCGAATCGGTGGCGAGCAAGACGCGATCGCCCAACACCGAGAAGTACCCGCGCTGCGTGCGCGGCGGATCCATTCGCCACAGCTCGCGCCCCGTCAGCGCGCTGTAGGCCATCACTCCGCGGCTGGCCAGCGAGGTCACCCAGACCGAGCCCGCGCGCGCGAGCACGGGGCCCAGCGTCACGCCATCGTGATCGCGGAACCACGTCGCTTCGCTTTCACCCGACGCGAACGCCGCCACGCGCTGCGAGTTCGCCGTCACCACCGTGCCGTCGTCGGCCACCGCGACGCCATGCGTGTCGACCCGCCGGTGCAGGCTCTTGCCCTTGCCATCGAACGCCCACGCCGCGTGCGGCGACCTCACCACCGGCCCCTTTCTCGTCAGCGCCAGGTGCCCGTGATCGCCGACCTCGGTCGACCTTTCCCACTTCGGCTCGAAGCGCAGGCGGCGCAACGCCCCGACCACCGGCAGCGGGCGGTCGGCCGCGTCCCTGCGCACCTCGGGCGCACCGGTAGAGCTGCCCGGCAGAATCGGACGCAGCGCCGACAAGCCCCGCGTGCAGCGATCGATCAGCGCCTCGACGTGCGGGTTCGCCGCCAGG
>JAYUXE010001123.1:0-7079 GCA_043753165.1 Archangiaceae bacterium
TCATCCCCACCGCCTTCATGCGCCTGATGAGCGACCCCGACCCCGTCAAAGCCGGCCGCGTTCGCGACGCGATGATGACGATGGACAAGCTCGACATCGCCGGGCTCGAGCGCGCCCACGCGGGGGCCTGACCATGAAGTTCATGCTGATGATGAACACCCCCGGCAATGGCCCCTACCAGGTCGGCGGCTGGCCCCGAAAAGACCTCGAGGCCCACATCGGGTTCATGAAGAACTTCGCGAAAAAGCTGCAGAGCAACGGCGAGCTCGCCGCCGCCGAAGGGCTCGCCGGCCCGGACCAGGCGAAGCTCGTGAACGCCGCTCCGAATGGTGAGCCCATCACCGACGGCGTCTTCGCCGAATTTAAAAGAGTTCCTCGCGGGCTACTGGATCGTCGACGTCGAGACCGCTGACCGCGCGCACCGAATCGCGGCCGAGGCGTCACTCGCTCCCGGGCCCGGCGGCAAGCCGCTGTACCTGTCGATCGAAGTCCGCCAGGTGATGAGCGCCCCTCCCATCGACGTCCCCTGAAGCCAGTTGGACGCCGCGACCCAGCAGCTGCTGCGCGATCTCACGCCGCGGGTGCTGGGTGCCCTTCATCGCCGTTACCGAGATCTGCAGGCGTGCGAGGAGGCCGTGCAGAAAGCGTTGATCGCCGCCGCCGACACGTGGCCGCTTGCCGGGCTTCCGCTGAATCCGCGCGCGTGGCTCATTCACGTCGCCAACCGCCGCATCTCCGATGCCACCCGCGCCGAGACCGCACGCCGCCTTCGCGAGTCCATCGTCGTCTCTCTCGTCGCGCCCGAAGAGCAGCTCGCCCTCGCGGCCGACGACGCACTCGAAGTCGAGAAAGACGATTCGCTGCACCTTCTCTTTCTCTGCTGCCAGCCTTCGCTGTCCAACACCTCTGCCATCGCGCTCACGCTTCGCGCCTTCGGAGGCCTCACCACCGCAGAAATCGCCCGCGCATTCCTCGTGCCCAAAGCGACGATGGCGCAGTGCCTCAGCCGCGCGCGGCAGACGCTGAAGACCGATGGGCTCGTGCTCGACGACCGCGACTTGCAATCGCGGCTGAAGGCCGTGATGCACGTGCTCCATCTCATCCTCACCTAGGGCTGCGTCGCGACCAGCGGGCCCGGCCTTCACCGCGTCGACCTGTCGACCGAAGCGATTCGTCTGACGCGCGCGCTGCGCCGGCTCGCTCCCGCCGAAGCGGAAGTCGCGGGCCTGCTGGCACTGATGCTGCTCACCGACGCCCGCCGCGCCGCGCGCACCTCTAACGATGGCGCGCTGATTCCCCTCGACCAGCAAGACCGTTCACTGGAGCGGAAACGGGTCTCGTGCGCGTGGAAGAAATCGCGAAAGACCCACGCCTCGAAGGCAACCACCGCGTCGACTCGACCCGTGCGCACCTGCTCGAGCGGGCAGGGCGCCTCACCGAAGCCGTCACCGCCTTTCGACTCGCCGCCGCGCGCACGACGAGCGCCGCCGAACGCGACTACCTCTTGGTGCAGGCCGCCCGGCTCGGTGAGGCGCTATAAGCGCGCGCCATGCTCTTCCCCCTTCTGCTCGCCCTCGCCGCTGCCCCTGCAGCGCCCGCCAAATCGCGCCCGTACACGATTCAAGACCAGGTGACGCTGCGCCGCCTGCTGAGCTTCGCGGTGTCGCCCGACGGCGCGACGCTGGTGCTCGCGATTCGCGCCACCGACTACGAAGCGAACAAGGGCCGCATCGACCTGTGGCGCGTGCGCCGCGACGGCACCGACCTTCGCCAGCTGACCAGCCACCCGGGGCCAGACACGGATCCGGTGTTCGCTCCGGACGGCAAGAGCGTCTACTTCCTCTCGACCCGCGGTGAGACCAGCCAGGTCTTCAACCTTCCCCTCGAAGGCGGCGAGCCGAACCAGGTCTCGAAGGCGCCCGTCGATGTGAACTCGTTCGTGCTCTCGGCCGACGGCAAGACCCTCGCCTTCGCCGCCGACGTGTTCCCCGACTGCAAAGACGTCGACACGTTGGGCTGCACCGAGAAGCGCCTCGCCGAGCTCGCGAAGAAGAAGACGACCGGAAAAATCTACGACCAGCTGATGTTCCGCCACTGGGACACCTGGAAAGACGGCCGCCGCAGCCACATCTTCGCGATGGCTACCTCGGGTGGCGCTGCGAAGGACCTGATGCCGAAGCTCGCCGCCGACGCCCCCGTGAAGCCGTTTGGTGGCGCTGAGCAGTTCACCTTCAGCCCTGACAACAAGACGCTGGTCTTCACTGCGCGCGACGTCGGCCGAGAAGAAGCGTGGAGCACCGACCTCGACCTGTTCTCCGTGCCGGCCGATGGCAGCGCCGCGCCGAAGAAGCTGACCACCGGCAACCGCGCCACCGACACGAACCCGGTGTTCAGCCCCGACGGCAAGACGCTGGCGTACTTCGCGATGGCGCGCCCGGGCTACGAGGCCGACAAGCTCACCGTCATCCTTCGCAACGTCGCCGACGGCAAAGAACGGAAGCTCACCGAAGCGTGGGATCGCAGCCCCGACTCGCTGCAGTGGTCGCCCGACGGAAAAACCGTCTACGTGAACGCGTGGGACATCGGCCAGCTGTCGCTGTTCTCGATCGACGTTGCGAGCGCGAAGGTCACCACGTTGGTGGGCCCGGGCCACGTCTCGCAGCTCGCGGTCGCCGGCTCGAACCTCTTCTACGCGCAGGATTCCCTCAACGGCCCGTCGGACCTCTACCTGCTCGAAGGCACCAGGACCGCGCAGCTCACGCGCCTCAACGAGGACGCGATGAAGGGGGTGAAGCTCGGCACGGCCGAACAGTTCAGCTTCGCGGGGTGGAATGGGGACAAGGTCTACGGCTACGTCGTGAAGCCCGTCGACTTCGATGCGAAGAAGAAATACCCGATCGCGTTTCTGATTCACGGCGGCCCGCAGGGCAGCTTCGGCAACGACTGGCACTACCGCTGGAATCCGCAGGTCTATGCGGCGCACGGCTACGCCGCGATCATGATCGATTTCCACGGCTCGGTTGGTTACGGCCAGAAGTTCACCGACGGCATCAACGGCGACTGGGGCGGGAAGCCGCTGGAAGATTTGCAGAAGGGCTACGCGGCGGCGCTCGAGAAGTACCCCTTCCTCGACAAGGGCCGCGCATGCGCGCTGGGCGCGTCGTACGGCGGCTTCATGGTGAACTACATGGCCGGCGTGTGGAACGAGCCGTGGAAGTGCTTCGTCAGCCACGACGGAAATCTCGACGAGACGTTCGCGTACTACGCGACGGAAGAGCTCTGGTTCCCTGAATGGGAACACGGCGGCACCCCGTGGGAACAGCACATGGGCTTCGCAAAGCACAACCCGATCGACCACGTCGCGAAGTGGAAGGTGCCGACGCTGGTCGTGCACGGCGGCAAGGACTACCGCGTCGTCGACACCGAAGGCCTCGCCACCTTCACTGCGCTGCAGCGGCGCAACATCCCGAGCAAGCTCCTCTACTTCCCCGACGAGAACCATTGGGTCCTCAAGCCGCAGAACTCGGTGCTCTGGCACGACACCGTGTTCGGCTGGCTCGACCAGTGGACGGCGCCGGGCAAGAAGTAGCTTCGGAAGCCACAGACCTACACGGGCTCACCCCGTCGACTGGCCAACGGGCGCCGATGACCGCAACGTGTGGTGCGCGGCGTCCGACAACTCTCTGCGCCGTACCTCTTCTTCTTTCAAGTGAGCGTTGACCATGTCGATCACCAGCGTGCTGAGCGGGGCGTACAACTCGGCGAAGTCGGCCATCACCGGTGAGCCTGCAGCGCCGAAGCCCGCCGCTGCGCCGCCGCCGCCGCCCGCAGCGCCCATCGTGCCGCAGTCGCACCAGTCGGGCTTCGACGCGCCGACGGTTGGTGGCAAATCGAGCCTGGCTCCGGTCGAGAACGTCGTCGCCGCGCGCGCCGACCGCAACACGCCGATGAAGCTGTACAACACCACGCAGCACGAACGGCTCAACAACCTCACGCGCCTGACGCAGATCGACGGCGACATGAAGTCGTCGGGTGACCTCGCCACCTGCGGCCCGCACTCTGTCGTCGCTGGCCTCTACCTGCAGAAGCCGCAAGAGCTGCCGAAGGTCGCCGACTACCTGCTCACGAAGCAGGGCGCGAAGCTCGACGAGTGGTCGAAGGCGCAGGGCCTCGACCCGAAGAAGGCGAAGGCAGACCTCGAGGCCATCAAGGCCGGCACTGCGTCGCCGCGTCAGCTCTCGACGATGTCGCAGCTGCTGATGCGCGACATGAAAGATCGCGCCGACGTCATCGACTCGAAGCGCACGCCGATGCAGAAGAGCCTGGGTGTGGAAAAGGGCCCCGAGGTCAACGACCTGGGCTCGGATGACCAGGCGCTGTCGATGCTCACCAACGACATCCTCACGAAAGACGCCGGTGTCTCGGTGCCCCCGATGCGGCTCGAGCTGCGCGACATCGGCGGCAAAGGCCACTGGGTCGCGCAGTACGACCTCGCGACCATGGCCGACATCGAGGACGCGCCGAAGAAAGACATGATCGCCACCTTCGACCCGTGGCCGCAGCAGAACGGAAAAGCGGGCTCTGGCGTGGCGCTGTCGAAGGCCGGCGCCGACGCGCAGCACCCGGGCCGCCGCGTTCAGGAAATCACCGTGAAGCCCGACGGCACGACGCGCGACTCGACGAAGGACTGAGTCGAGCCGCCGCGGCGGCGACTACTCGCGCACGGGCACTTCGATGGTCAGCCCATCGAAGGCAATCTCACTCGGCCCGGAAAACTCCTGCCGGGCCTGCTCGAGCAGCGGCTTGCAGTCGACGTCGTGCCGCGACGACAGGTGCGTCAACACGAGCCGCCGAACCTTCGCCTCGTGCGCGACTTTTCCCGCCTCGCGCGCCGTGCTGTGCCGCGTCTCGAGGGCACGTTCCTGCTCGTCGTCGCTGAAGGTGGATTCGTGAATCAGCAGGTCCGCGCCGGCCGCCGCTTCCGTGAGCGCGGCACACGGCCGCGTGTCGCCCGAGATGACCACGCGACGCCCCGGCCGTGCCCCACCCATGACCTGCGAGGGTGAAACCGTCGAGCCATCGGCCGCCTTCACGCTCTCGCCCTTCTGCAGGCGCCCGAAGTCCGGCCCCGGCGTGACGCCCAGCTTCTTCGCCGCTTCCAGGTCGAACCGCCCCGCGCGCACGTCTTCCTCGATGACGTAGCCGAGCGCATTCACCCGGTGGTCGACCCGCACCGCCGTCACCGAATACCCGCCGCGGTCCAGCTTCTCGCCGCCCTTCAGCTCGTGAATCTCGACGGGGAACGCCAGCCGTTCGACCCCCAGATGAATCGCCGCATCGAGCACCTTCTTCGCCGGCAGCGGGCCGTACAGGTGCATCGTCTCCGTCCGCCCGCCCATGCCCAGCGTGCGCAAGAAGCCGATGATTCCCAGGTAGTGGTCGGCGTGGAAGTGCGTGAAGAACGCGGCCGCCACAGAAAAGCCCGTGCCGAAGCGGATCATCTGGCGCTGGCTTCCTTCGCCGCAGTCGAACAGCAACAAGTCCGAGTTCGCCTTCACCGCGAGGCCGGACACGTTGCGGTGCAGCGTCGGCGCCGCGGCAGAAGTGCCGAGGAACGTCAGCCGCAGAATCGACATGCCCGCCGAGCTCACGTCTTCACGCCCCGCGCAGGTTCTCTTCGAGCTTCTTCGCGTCGGGCAGCACCGGAGCAAGCTCCTTCGCGATCGCGTGCGCCTTCTTCTTGTCGCCCAGCCGCACCAGCGCGAGCGCCAGGTTGTACCGGGGCCGATGCTCCCCCGCCGGAGCGACCGCCACCGCCTGTTCCAACAGCTTCTTCGCTTCAGCGTGCTTCGCGGCGTCGTTCGTTTGAACGAGCAGCGCTCCGAAGTTCGTCAGCGGCTTCCACTGCTTCGGCGCCAGCGTCACCGCCTTGCGATACGCGTCTTCCGCCTCGGCCTGCTTCGGAACCGCCTCGTACAAGTTGCCCAGGTGCGTCCAGCCTTCCCAGCTCTTCGGGAACTTCGCGACCAGCTGTTTGCCCACCAGCTCACTGCGCGCGAAGTCCTTGTTCAGCAGGTACAGCCCCGCGAGGTTCAGCCAGCCCTGCTCGTGGTCGGGCACGATTTTGAGCTCGCGCTCGACGTAGTGAATTGCCGCGTCGACCTGGTTCAACATCATCGTGCACGCCAGCGCCTTTTCGAGCAGCACGGGGTGATCTCCATTCGCCGCCATGCCCGCATCGAGCACCTTCTTCGCCGCCGCAAATTCCTTCAGCTCGAACAGCACGTCGCCCAGCGTCGCCCACGACTCCACCACCGTCGGTGCCAGGTCGCGGCTCTTCTCGAAAGACTTCAGCGCCGTCTCGACCTGCTTCAGCTGCTTGTGCGCGTGGCCCAGCTGGCCGTGCACGTCGGGGCTCTTCGGAGAAAGCTCCGCGGCCTTCGTCAGAAACGGCAGCGCCTTTTCGGGCAGCTGCAGCGCGACCATCAACCGGCCCGCGTTGTACTGGCAGAGGAAGCTGTCGGGCCCGAGCTTTGCGCCTTCGAGCAGCATCGGCAGCGCGCCCGCCAGGTCCTTGTCTGCCTCGAACACCAGCCCGAGCATCGTCCACGCCAGCGCCAGCGTCGGAGCGAGCTTCGTCGCCGCCGTCGCATGCACCCGCGCCGCATCGACCTTGCCGGTGAACAACGCGATCCGCGTCAGCCCGAAGTACGTCTCGGGCAACCCCGGGTTCCTTTCCAACGCCGCTTCATACGCCGCCGCCGCCGGGCCGACTTCCCCTGCCTGCAGCCGTGCCTCGCCCTGATCCAGCAACTCGCGGGTCCTGGCCGCAGTTCCGGCCCGCACTTCGTGGTCGTCGAACAGCTTCCGCGCCTCGGCATACTTGCCGGCTTTCAGCGCCTTCAGCCCCGCGTCGTAAGCACTTTCAGTGGCCATCCAGCCTCACATTGCGGGCAAACCGTAAGGGGAGTTAGCGAAAAAAGCGTGGGTACACAGATGTCCCACATCGATAATCACCTTAGATTTACGCCGTCCCATCTTCCAGAGGCCCTCTGTGACCCGCGTACTCCGTCCCCCGA
>JAYUXE010001124.1:0-7073 GCA_043753165.1 Archangiaceae bacterium
CTCAAGCGCGCCGACTCGAACCTCGAACAGCTCGTCGGCCGCGCCGCTCCGAACACCGACGACTTCGACGCGCCCATCATCGAAGCCTCTGTCGAGGCCGTCATTGAACCTGCCAGCAGGAATGACGACACTGACGATCTCTTGGGCGACCCGTCAGACCCGGCCGAAGCTTCCCGTCTGCGCCGCCAGCGCCTGCTTCGCCGTGCGATGGAAAACATGGGCACCATGCCCACGAATCGCGTGCCCATCGAACAACCGTCGTTTCCGTCGGAAGCGCCCACCGCTCCGGCCGCGTCGATTCCGGTCGAGAGTGCCGCTCCCAGCATTTCGGAAGGCCAGCTCGCCGCGCAGATCGACAGCCGCCTCACCCAGCTGCAGACGAAGAAAGAGCTCTACAACATCCTCGGCGTGCAGGTCGGCGCCGGTAAAGATCAGATCAAGTCCGCCTTCCTCACCCTCGCGAAAATCTTCCACCCCGATCGCCTGCCCGCCTCGCTGCCGCAGTACCAGGAGAAGATGACCCTGGTGTTCGAGTCCATTCGCGAGGCCTACGAGACTCTTTACGACGACGCCAAGCGCGCCGCGTACATGAGCAACCTCGCCAGCGCGAGCAACGCACCCCTGCCAAAGTCGCAGTCGGCCGGCCAGGCAGACGACTTGATGAAGATGGGCGAGGTCTACTTCAAGAAACGCGACTACCGCGCCGCTGAAGATCACTTCGCGCGCGCCTACGCGAAGGACAAAAAAGGCGTCGCGCTCGCCGCGCAGGCCTGGGCCATCTACATGGACCCGTCACGCAAGTCCGAGGCGAACCAGGCCAAGGACTTGATGGCCACCGCGCTCCGCATCGACCCGCAGTGCGACCGAGCCCATTACCAGCTCGGCGTCATCGCCCGCGTCGAGGGCGACATCAACAAGGCCGAAAACCACTTCAAGCAGGCCGTGCAGCTCAACCCCCGCCACCTCGAAGCCAACCAGGAAATCCGGTTGATCGACATGCGGAAGAAAAAGGCAGAGACAAAGAAGGGGTTCTTCAAATGACCGACATTTCGAATTCACAGAAACGCCGCTTCGCCCGCCACTCGCTGCAGGTCGACTTCAAGGGCCTCGATGCGGTCGGCGAACTCACCTTTCACGGCGCCGATCTTTCGGAAGGCGGCAGCTTCATCAAAGCCGACCTTCTGCTCGAGCAGGGCGAGCAGCTGGCCCTCGAGTTCCGCGTCCCTGGCATCCCCCGCCCGATGCGCGCGCGCGGCCGGGTGGCCTGGGTTCGCCGTTTTCCCGAGCCGACCCAGGTGGGCGGCATGGGCTTCGAATTTCTCGCGATGACCGAGGAAGACCGCGCAGTTCTGGCGGAATACCTCGGGGCGTCCTAAATCTCTCGCTTCCCTTAACGGAGAGGATTTCTACTGTGGCGAAGCAGCATCTCCTCCTCGTCGATGGAGACGCGAAGAGCTTGCGTGTGATGGAAGTCAGCCTGAAGAAGGCTGGGTTCCAGGTCACGACCGCGATTCACGGCAAGGACGCTCTCGAGAAGGTCCAGATCAGCCCCCCGGATCTCGTGCTCGCGGATACGCGCATGCCCGAGATGGACGGCTTCGAGCTGTGTCGCGTTCTCAAGAGCGACGAACGCTTCCGCCACATCCCTTACGTCTTCCTCACGAATCAGAAGTCGGTGGAGTTCAAGGTCAAAGGCCTCGAGCTCGGCGGCGACGACTACCTGACGAAGCCGATCTACATCAAAGAGATCGTCACCCGCGTGAAGATGATCCTTCAGAAGGTCGAGAAGGAACGCCACGAGAAGCGCGAGACGAAGGCTGGCTTCGCCGGAAGCCTATCGGACATGGGCGTCGTCGATCTCGTCCAGACTTTCGAAATCGGCCGCAAGACGGGCAGCATCAAGCTCGAAGGCGAACGCACGGGCGTCATCTATTTCCGTGAAGGAAAGGTGATCGATTCCGAGCTCGGCCGCCTCAAGGGCGAGAACGCGTTCTACCGGATGCTCAACACGTTCGAGGGCAAGTTCGAGGTCGGCTTCCAGCCGGTCGAGCGCCCCGAGCGCATCGAGATGTCGACGCAGGGCCTGCTGATGGAAGGCATGCGGCGGCTCGACGAGTGGGGCCGGATGCTCGAGCAACTGCCTCCGCTCGAGACGGTGTTCGAGCTCGACTACACGCAGCTCGCCGATCGCCTCTCGGAAATTCCGGACGAAGTGAACGGCCTGCTTCGGCTCTTCGACGGCCGCCGCCCGTTGGCGCGCGTCGTCGATGATTCCGACTTCGAAGACCTCGCCGCGCTCGGGATCATCAGCAAGCTGTACTTCGAAGGGCTCATCAAAGAGCTCGGAGCGCCGCCCGCGCCCGAAGAGCCCAGCAAGCGAAAGCCCGGCATCGAAGAGTGGTTGAACATCGGCCCACAGCCCCTTGGCTCGGAGCCCGATCGTCCGCCCGAAGTCACTGCCGCGCATCCCATGCCGCCGTCGACGCCCGCGCCGGTTGCCCCCACGGTCGAGCAGCAGGTCGCGTACCAGGTGGCGGAAGCCGAGCCCGAGCTGCCGCAGGCCCTGATGGAAGAGCCGGCCGAGATCGCGATCGAGATCGAGCCGACCCATTCTGCGCCGCCGCCCCCGCAGATTCCCGCGGCGCAAGTGATCAAGTTCGCGCCCCGCCCCAAGGGTCCGCCCACTGCCGAGATTCCGATCGTGCCCGTGCCCGTCACGAGCCCGACGATGCGAGACCCGGCGTCGCAATTTCTCGTCGAGCCCCCGCGGTCGAACGAGCTCGAGCGTGCCCGCAACCACCTGCTCGACAAGTGGAGCCACCTCGACCCCGAGATCAGCGCCTCGTCCAGCTGGGCTCCCGTTCGCGCGTGGACCCGGCCGGAAGAACGCCGCGCAGAGCCACCGGCGCCGCGTCCGTCGCCGCAGAAGGCGCCGCAGAAGGCGCCGATGTTCGGAGGCGCTGCGCTCGAAAAGGTCGTGCTGCCGCCACTGACCCCGGCCCAGCAGCTGCCGATGCACGACGATGCCATTCCCCTCGTCGCCGAGGCCGAGCCCGCTCGCCCGCCTCCCGCGTCGAGCACGCGGCCGACGCCGCTCGAAGTGCCCGTCGCGAAGAACCTTGCCCCGCCGCAGGCGCCGCCGCCTCCGTCCGACATGACGCCGGCGCCCGCGCCTCCGCAGCTCGCGCTTCCGCCCTACCCCGGTCACGGCGTGCCCCTGGCGAAGCTGACGCCGGCCCCGGTTCCTTCACCGAAGCCTTTGTCGTCGGCGGAAGACTCGTTTTTCGCCGAAGAAAACACCCCTGCGATTCCCACCCAGCACGCGCTCGAGGACGCGCCGCCGCCGCCTGCCGACAAGCCGCGGCTCACGATTCCCGTCATCATCGTCCTCGGCCTTGCGCTGGGCGCCGCGGTCGCGGGAATTCTGTCGCAGCTCGGCCCCGAGCCTGAGCCCATGGGTGGCACGGGTGGAAGTGGCCCGCTCGTCATCATCCCCACCGTCGTCGAGGACGCAGGCGAAGTCGCCGCCGAGCCGGAGGTCATCGATTCGGGTCTCGCGCTCGTCGAAGTGGTGGAAGTGCCCGACGCGTCGGTTTCGGCCGTCGTCGCTGAGCCCGTTGTCGTCGATGCGGGCGTCGTCCCCGTCGTCGTCGACGCCGGAACCGTCGACGCGGGCGCGCCGCTGGTCGCTGCGGCTGAAGGCGAATACGAGGCGCTGCTTGCCGAGGCGAAGAAGGCGATCGCGCGCGAGCGTTGGGTCACGGCGCTGAAGGCGTACAAGCAGGCCCTGGCGATTCAGCCCGGCTCACTCGAAGCAAAGACGGGCCTCGGCATCTCGATGGTGTTGTCGGATACGGCGTACCGCGAGGCGGTACCGCTGCTCAAAGAGTCCGTGGCCAGCGATGCGACCAACGCGCAGGCGTGGCTCGCGCTCGGCATGGCCTTCCAGAACCTCGGGCGAAACAACGAGGCGAAGGGGCCGTACCAGCAGTACCTGAAGCTGAGGCCGTCGGGCACGATGGCCGACGAAGTCCGCGCGGCGCTCGGCCAGCTGAAGTGAAGGTGCTGGGCATCGAGACGTCGTGTGACGAGACGGCCGCGTCCGTGGTCGAGAATGGCCGCGTCGCGTTGTCTGACGTCGTCTCGACGCAAATCGACATCCACCGCCGCTGGGGTGGCGTCGTGCCCGAGCTCGCGAGCCGCAACCACGTCGTGCAGGTGATGCCCGTCATCGACGAAGCGCTGTCGCGCGCGGGGCTGACGCTGTCGGATTTAGACGGGCTCGCCGTGACCAGTGGACCCGGGCTGCAGGGCGCGCTGCTGGTCGGGCTGCAGGTGGGCAAGGCGTTGTCCCTGGCCACCGGATTGCCGTTCGCCGGAGTGAATCACCTCGAAGGCCACCTGCTCGCGATTCGACTTCTTCCCGACGCGCCCGAGCCGCCCTTCTTCGGTCTCATCGTTTCCGGTGGGCACACCAGCCTGTACGACGTGCCCGCGTTCGGCACCTACCGCCGCATCGGAGCGACCCGCGACGACGCCGCCGGCGAGGCCTACGACAAAGTCGCCAAGGTGCTCGGCCTGCCCTACCCCGGGGGTCAGCCCATCGACGAGCTCGCGCAGACGGGCGACCCGAAAGCGATTCGATTTCCGCGCGCGCTTCCAGGCAGCGACGACTTCGACTGGAGCTTCTCGGGCTTGAAGACGGCGGTGCTGAACCACGTGCGGCAACATGGCGCGCCCACGGGTCAGGCGCTGGCCGACGTCTGTGCGTCGTTTCAGGAAGCGGTGGCTGACGTGCTGACGAAGAAGATTTTTGCGGCTGCGAAGAAGCATGGCGCGAAGACCCTGGTCATCTGCGGTGGCGTCGCGGCCAACTCGCGACTGCGGGCGCTCGCGGAAGAACGGGCAAAGGAAGCGGGCGTGCGGCTGTGTCTGCCTCCGAAGCGGCTGTGCACCGACAACGGCGCGATGATCGCCGTCGCAGGCTACGAAGCGCTGAAGCGCGGCAACGTCGCCGACTACACGCTGAACTCAGACCCGGCGTGGCGGCTGTGAGCGACGACTCTCCGGAAGACCTGCTTCGCCGTTTCGGCCTCAAGCCGAAGCACAGCTGGGGTCAGAACTTCCTCGGCGACGAAACGGCGCTGCAGCGAATTGTTGACGCTGCCGAGCTCAAAAAAGACGAGCCGGTGGTCGAGCTCGGGCCCGGCCTCGGCCACCTCACGCGTGTGCTGCTGAAGACGGGAGCCAGGGTGACCGCGGTCGAGCGCGATCGCGACATGGTGCGCGTGCTCGAGTCGATGAAGCTTCCGGGTTTGACGGTCGTCGCGGGCAACGCGGCCGAGATGGACTTCGCGAAGGTCGCGGGCGCTGATCAGGTGGTCGTGGTGGGAAACCTGCCGTACCACCTGTCGAGCTCGATTTTGTTCGAGGTGCTCGATCAGTCGGACCACGTGACGCGCGCGGTGTTCACGCTGCAGCTCGAGGTCGTGCAGCGGCTGGCCGCGCCGCCGGGCGGACGCGAAAACGGAATTCTCTCGATCCTTCTGGGGCTGCGGTTTCAGGTCGAGCAGGTGTTCAAGCTGCCGCGCGGCATGTTTCACCCGCCGCCGAACGTCGACTCCGCGGTGGTGCGGTTGACGCGATTGGCGACGCCGCGGGCCGAAGTGAAAGACGAGGCGCGCTTCCGGAAGCTCGTGAAAGCGGGCTTCGCGCATCGGCGCAAAACGTTGCTGAATTCTTTGAAAGGCGATCCGATTTTCAAACCGCTCGATCTTTCCGGGGCTTTGGAACGTGCGGGCATCGATGGCGGGCGTCGTGCAGAGACGCTGTCGGTGTCCGAATTCGCAGCACTCGAGCGCGCGTTGTAACTCGAAGGTTCCGAAGCGCTAGAGTGCGCCCCGAACTTTTCCAAGAGGGGATCCAAGCCATGGGCGTTGACGGAATCAAACCGAAAGTTGCGAGCACTGTTCCGCAGACGGTCGCTCCGAAAGAGATCGCGCCGGCCAAGCTTCAAGAGGCTTTCGAGCCCATCAAGAAGAAGGCGGAAGAAGGGTTCGACACGCTCAAGAAGAAGCTGATGTCGGTGACGGGCGGCTTCAAGGCCCACAAGCCGATGATCCCCCAGCGAGATGACTTGAAGGCCGAAATCACGGGCCGGCGGTCGTCGCTGGCGGCCAACGGCGGCACGGGCCCGATGGCGAAGGACGCGAAGGTCGACGTCGGCGAAGGCGATTCTCAGAAGGACGCCACCTTCGACACCGCGAGCAAGAAGGGAGCAGCCCCTGCCGCGCGCGCGCCTGCCTCTGACTTCGCCGCCGAAGCGGCCAAGACGCCCGGCATCCAGAAGGCAGACATCGACGGGGTGGCAAACGCGAAGGCCCGCGCCGCGCTCGAGAAGGACTTCGGCGTGAAGGTGAAGGACGGCGACAAGAAGTGGTCGACGGAAGACCTGTCGCGCGCGCACGAGTCGTTCGCGATGATGCCGGCGAAGGATCAGGAAAAGCTCAAAGGGCTCGACCTGATTCGCAACGCGAAGGCGTCGCCCGAGTCACAGGCCGAGATGGGCTCGAAGGGCACGGTCGCGGGTGAGTACTCACCGAACGTCGGCACCACCGGCGGCAAGCGCGACAAGCCGGGGTCGATCTCGCTGTACGACGCGGCCTTCCCAGCGGGTCCGGCTGGGCGGAAAGAGACGATGCAGGTGGTCCTGCACGAGGCAGGTCACGCGGTCGAAGGCCGGGCACGCAATGACGCGCTCGCAACGCAAAACGCGGCGACGGACATCTCGAACGCAGCCGTCACGAAGTCGAACGCGGCGAACACCGCGAACAATGCGCAGTGGACGACGACGAACGCCGCCATCAATGCTTTCGGCGGAGCGGCCGGCAATGACAAGCCGGGCATGGCGTTCCTCAACGCGGAGAACGCGGTTCAAGGGAAGGTCGACAAGCTGCAGAAGGCGAAGACGCCGGCCGAGGTCACGAAGGCGCAGACCGAGCTCGACGCGGCCGTGGCCAAGCGCGACACGGCGCTGGCGGGCATGGCCGGGCACCCGAAGGAGTCCCAGGCGA
>JAYUXE010001125.1:0-3011 GCA_043753165.1 Archangiaceae bacterium
TGCGACCAACCCAGCTTCGCCACCATCGAAATCAGCTCGCGGCAGCTGGAACACCCGTCGATGTGCGCGTCGATGGTCAACCGTTCTTCATCGGAAAGACGGTGCTCCGCGTAGGCCGACGCGGTGTCGGCATCGACGCAGGAAGAGGGCAGGGAATCCGGCATCCGACCCGTGACGATAGCCTCAGTTTTCCGGGGTTGGCGTTGAAGCAGGCGGGCGGACTATTCAAGAGGGGTGCGAAGGGGGCTGCTGCTGACATTCGGTTTGCTGTGGGCCGCCTGCGGAAAGCAGGGGCTCGGCAACACCGCGGAAAGCGAGCTGCGGGTGCTGCCCGCCGTGCTCGACTTCGGCGGGGTCTATGTCGGGCAGCGCGCACCTGCCTGGGCGCGTTCGCGGGATGCAACGACGATGACGCGTGCACCGACGACGGCTGCAGTGAAGAAGCGGGCTGCACCCACGCGGCGAAGGTCTGCCCGTCGCAGGCGAACAACAAGTGCCTGGTGCCGTCGTGCGACCCGAAGAAGGGCTGCCAGCTGACGGAAGCGATGGATGGCACGCCGTGCGGCCCGCGCAGCTGCCAGGCGAAGACGACGCACGTCTGCATCGCCGCCACCTGCGTGCAGCGCGCGCTGCCGGCGAACGAATGCCTCAACCTCTTCGGCTACCTCAAGGCGTCGCTTCGATTCGCCGGTGCAGTGAAGGGCCGCACGGCTTCGACCAGCTTCGCGTTCACCGCGGGCGCCTGCGCCTGGTGCGCGATGTGGCCGCCCGGCACGGTGGTGAGCGTGACGTCGAGGCCGTGCGCCTTGAAGACCTCGAAGAGGTTCGTCGCGTAGACCATCGGCACGACGCGATCGCCTTCGGGGTGAATCATGCGCACGGGGACTTTGATGTTCGAGGCCTGCGCGACGAGCTGCTTCGTCGGGTCCTTCACGTTGGCGCGAACGCTGTTGCCCTGAATCTCGGGGCGGCGGACGACCATGTCGAAGTCGGCTTCGGCGAAGCCCGGGGGCACGTCGTCGGGCGCGCAGTTCATCTTCGCGTTGTAGACGGACCATCTCTGCCCGAGGCCCTTCAGCGGCCACGCAGTCATGCGGTGCGCGACGAAGCTCGAGACGGCCTCCGCGAATGGAATGCGGGTCATGGCGATGACGGGGTTCGCGGGCGTGCCGATGGTCGCGAGCAGGACGAGGGCGGTCACGCGGGCCGGGTGGCGGGCGGCGTAGGTCTGGGCGACTGCGCCGCCGAAGCTGTTTCCGACGATGACGGGTTTGTCGAACCCGACCGCGTCGGCGACCGCGAGCGTGGCGTCGGCCATCTTGTCCAGCGACATCACTCCGTGCGCGGGCGTCTGGCTTCGGCCGAACCCCGGCAGGTCCATCACGCACACCGAGCCGTACGGCAGCAGCGCGGGCACGGTGAGGTGCCAGGAATTCAGGTGCGACGGGTTGCCATGCAGCAGAATGAATTGCGCGCCGGGGGCGCCGGGAATCACCGCGAAGGTGAGTGACAGCTGCTCGTCGTTGACGGTCAAAGTCTCGGTTCGGGCGCGGTCATAGAACGAGGTCACGGCGCGAAAACTCCCACGGTGGTTGCGGCGCCGCAAACGTAGAGTGCACCGCTTGGCGTCTCACCCCATCAAGGCGGCCGTCGGCTTGCTGGCGCTGCTCGCAGGCTGCGGCGCGAACCTCGTGCTGCACACCACCGTGCGCGACTTCGACGCGCGGGTGACGTTGTTCCTCGGGGGCAGCAGCAACAGCACGCTGTTCACGCACGGGCGCGATGAGGCGCTGCTGGTGGACGTGAAGTCGGGCGGCGACGCAAGGCGCCTGCACGCGGACGTCGTGCCGAAGGTCCGGCGCATTCTGCTGACGCATGCGCACGGAGATCACACGGGCGGCTTGAGCCTCTGGCGGGGTTCCGACGTCGTGATGGTTCACCCGAAGGCCCGCGAACGGCTGACCGTCGACGCGCCCTTCGTCGAAGTGACGAACGAAGTGCGGCTGATGCTGGGTGGAGAAGAGGTGCGAATCCTCGACATGGGCAGCGGCCACACGAATGGCGATCTCGTCGCGCTGATTCCGGGCCGGAAGCTGCTCATCGCGGGCGACCTGGTGAACCAGGGGCTCGAGCCGTACGCCGATGAACGTTACGGCGGCGACCTGCTGCAGATGGCGAAGACGGTGCCGCGGCTGATGCAGCTCGACTTCGACTTCGTGGTGCCGGGCCACGGCGGGCTGATGCCGCGCGTCGAGGTGCAGCGCCTCGCCGACTACTTCATCGCCCTCGAAGCCGCAGTTCGTTCAGCACGGGCGAGCGGAAAAACGGAAGACGAGGCGGCGGCACAGGTGACGCTGCCCGAGCACCCCTTGCTCGAGACGCTGTTCATCACCACGCGGAAGGGGAATGTGCGCAAGCTGTACCGCGCGCTCGCACGCGAACTGCACTGAGCCGTGGGCATGACCCACCTTCCCTCTGAACGACGGTCGCGGCGCCCGGTCAACTTCTACATTCCGGGTGCGTTGCGACCCGGGGCTTTCGGCCTGCTCGCGCTGCTGCTCACGTCACCCGCGTTCGCTTTCGGTGCGAAAGACGTCGAGCTGAAGGTGAAGGAAGACGGGTCGGCGCAGGGCCAGGTGGTGGCATCGGAATCGGCGTCGGTGTTCAAGCTGAAGTCGAACCCGCGGCACGGGGAAGCGGCCATCGACGCGGCGACGGGTGCGTTCACCTACACGCCCGGCAAGGACTTCAGCGGCGACGATGCGTTCGCGGTCGAGGTCACGAACGGGAAGCGACGCGCGAGGGCGATGGTGCGCATCGACGTCGAGGGCGAAAACGATGCGCCGGTTGCCGCTGCGCTGACGCTGAAGACGAACGAAGACACGGCGGCCCGAGGTGGCGTGCAGGTGACGGACGCCGATGGGGACACCGTCGCGTTCATGATCGGCCGCGAGCCGCAGCACGGAAACGCGACGGTCGACGCACGAACCGGCGCCGTCAACTACCAGCCC
>JAYUXE010001126.1:0-3011 GCA_043753165.1 Archangiaceae bacterium
TTCGACCTTCTGAGGAAGAAGCACCTGGTAGCTGCGGCCCACCGCCGTCGGATGCTCGACCGCCTTCTGCTTGCACGCCGACAACAACAGCAGCGCGAACGCCGTAATCCGCCGCTTCATGCCTTCTTCGGGGGCAGGGGAAAGAACGCCGAGGTGCGCGCCGCATACGCGTCCCAGCCGGGCTTCTTGCCCATCGTGCGCTCGAGCATCGGCACGCCGGACACGAACCGCAGCAGCACGGCCATCACGATGGGGCCGATGATGGCCCACCAGGCACCGAAGCCGAACAGCCCGCACCAGACGAGGAAGTCGCCGAAGTAGTTCGGGTGCCGCGACCACGACCACAAGCCCGTCGTCATCACCTGCCCCGGATGATCGCGCTTGAACGCTTTGAGCTGCGCATCCCCCACCGCCTCGAACGCCACGCCCGCGAGCACGACCGCCGCAGAGACGAAGTCCAGCACGCCCAGCGGCCCCGCCCGAACCGTTTGCAGGGGCAGCGACACCACCCACATCAACGCGCCCTGAAGCCCGAAGACGATGAGAAGGCTCCAGATCCACCACGACGCCCCACGCTTTGCGCGCATCGCCTCGTACCGCTGATCTTCCGGCTTGCCGTGGTTCCGCTGGAACAAATGCAGCGACAGCCGCCCGCCCCACAACGTCGTCAGCGCCGCAGCCAGCAGCGCGCGATCAGAGGGCTGAACCCACCACGACAACCATCCGACTCCGACGAATCCGCAGCCCCAGAAGATGTCGACGATGCTGCTGTCTTTCAGCTTCAGGCTCAGCAGCCACAGCAAGAACATCGCGCCGAAGATTCCTGCGGCGGCGATCGCCATCACGCGGTCACCCTGGCCAACCACCCGTCGATCTGTTCCCACGCGCCGTAGAGAAACGAGATGCGTTCCTCGCGCCCCGCGGGGATTTGCGCCGCCGGAATCCGGAAGTAATTGAGCCGCACCGTCGTGCCCGTGAGCTTCCCCATCCAGATGTCCCGAATCGACGAGAAGCCTGCGAGCCCGTGGTGCGCCAACACCAGCACGTCGCACGCCGGCGCCGCATCGAGCAAAGCCAGGGTTCCTCCGAGCCGCGGCGGCATCACGTGCCTCAGCTTCGACGCCCGTTCACGCAGCGCGGGATCCACCTTTTCGATCGCACGCAGCCGCTTCTTCGCCGAGAAGCGCGTGCCTTCCGGATACAGAATCACGCCCTCGCCTCGCTGCAGCCCCTGCTTCAACGCCGCCACCTTTTGAATCTCGCGCTCGGAATCCGCGCCATCGCGCGAGGCGAAGTGGTTCGGCAGCCAATGCCCGGCGATGTCGAGACACGGGCCCCACTGCAGCTCGCGCTTGAGCACGTAGCGAAGCCGCAGCCCGTGCTTCCCCGAAAGGAAGACGCCCGGCAGCAGCGTGTCGACGATGCTCGCGTGGCGCACCAGCACCAGCAACGGCCCGTCGTCGATGAGCCCATCGCCTTCGACCTCGAACCGCAGCGACAACAGAATGCGCGCCGAATGAAACAGTGACGCCGTGTAGAGCCGCTGAACCGCGAACGTCAGCTCAAGCCGCGCGGTGGGCCGGCCAATCGTCCATACGCCGATGGCGCCGAGGAAGAGGGTGCCGAGGCACTCCGTCCACCCGAAGAACAGCCCGAACAGCACGACGCGAACCGACGCGAAGGTGAAGCTCTTGCGCGCCAGGTCTCCGATGGCGGCGAGCACGAGCAGAATCGGAACCGAGGCGGTGAGCAGGCTCGTCGCCACCCACACCGCAGGAATCGTGATCAGTCGGCGCTTCAACACGCCGGCGGACTAGCCCTGAGACAGCTGGTCGATCACGTGATCATTCACCGTGACCTGGCCCCGCTGCTTCAGCGACTTCATGAAGGCTTCGCGAAGCTCGAACTGCTTGCCCTTGATCGCCTCGATCTTCATCTGCTGCTTCTGCGTGTCGAAGTCCGAGTCTGTCGGGCGGCTGCGCGTGTCGACCGAGATGACCGCGAAGCCGTCGCCGACTTCGTACACCTGGTTCAGCGGGCCGGGGGCCGACATGTCTGCGATGGCCTTGATTGCTTCCGGCGCGGTGCCGAGCTGCGGAATCGAGAGCGTGGTGGTGTTGAAGTCGCCCGTGTCGACCGCTTCCGGCTTCGTCTCGGTCGCGAACTGGAAGGAGTTCTTCGAGGGAGCATCGAGGCTGATCGGGTAGAGCTCGACCAGCGACTTGCCGCCCTTCAACGCGGCCAGTGCCTTGTCGGCGTCGGCCTTCGCCAGCGTCCGCGCCTTTTCGCGCGTCAGCAACACGCCGGCGATCTCGGTGCGAACGGTGTCGAGGGTGCGCGTCTCGGGGGCCTTCTTCTCTTCCACCTTTGCGAGGTGCCAGCCCAGCGGCGTCTCGATGGGGTTCGTCACTTCACCGACCTTCAAGCCGAACACGGCCGAAGCGAGCTGCGGCGGAAGCGAGATGCGCTCGACCAGGCCGAGGTCACCGCCCTTTTCCTTCGTCTCGACGTCTTCCGAGAACTGCTTCGCCATCTCGGCGAAGTCCTTGCCGCCCGCGATTTCCTTCTTCAGGCCTTCAACTTTTGCCTGAGCATCCTTGCGCCTCTCTTCGCTGTCTTCGCGGTTGGCGCGAATCAGAATCTGGCGAACGCGCACGCGCTCGGGCTGCGAGTAGCTGAGCTGGTTGGCGGTGTAGTACTCGCCGATTTCCTTCTCGTGGGTTTTCGCCCACGCGGCGATGTCGCTGTCCTTCGATGGCAGCACCTTGCCCGCGTACATCGGGGCGGTGAAACGGACGAACGTCGCCTTCGCCTTGTTGCCGTCCTTCAGGTAGCGCGCCTTCACTTCGTCGTCGCTGACCACGGCGCCCGACTCGACCAGGTCGAGCATCTTGGCGGCGGCCATTCGGCGGCGCAGGTCGGCCTCGTAGATGACCGGGGTCTGCCGGAAGTAGTCGTGCAGCATCTGTTTATAGAGCTCGTGATCGAACTTGCCGTCTTTCTGGAAGCCC
>JAYUXE010001127.1:0-7065 GCA_043753165.1 Archangiaceae bacterium
TGCTGTTCGCGTTGAAGACCGCGGTCGACCGGCTCTGCGGCCGCATGCAGGGGCGGAAGCTGGCGGCGGTGCGGCTCACGGTGCGGCTCGACCTCGAGCGCGTCGAGACCGCCGAGGTCGCGTTGATTCTCGCGCGGCCGTCGGCGCAGTCGAAGCTGCTGGTCGAGCTGATTCGCCACCGGCTGACGGATCTCACCGTGCGCCGCCCCATCAGCGCGCTGGCGGTCACCATCGACGAGGCGTGCTCGGACGATGGGCGGCAGCTGAATTTAGGGGACGCTCCGAATGGCGAGGCGGCGCTCGAGGTGGTGCTGTCGCGGCTGCAGAGCGCGCTGGGTGAAGACGCGCTGTTCGGGGTCGAGCTCGTCGACACCCATCGCCCCGAGGCCGCCTGGAAAGAGAAACGCTTCGCGCTGTCGTCGGCGCCTGAAAGATCGCTGGGCTGGTGGGAATCGGCGATGCCAAAGGTGGGCGCGGCCGTGCCCGTGAAGGGCAGGGAAGCCGAACAGCTGCTCGAACGGCCGGCCCGCATGCTTCGCGCGCCCGCGGCGTTGCCGGCCGAGCTCACCCCCGAAGGCGCGCTGGTGTCGTTGAGCCTGCTGGGCCGCAAGCGCCGCGTGACCGCGATGTTCGGGCCCGAACGCCTGGCCGGCGAGTGGTGGACGGAACACCCCTATGCCCGCGACTACTACCGCGTGGTGCTCGAGGGCGTCGGGCCGCTGTGGGTGTTTCGCGATGGCCGCGACGGCCGCTTCTACGCACAGGGGGTGTTCGACTGATGGGCGGGCTTGCGCTCACGCACACCAACCACGGTTTTCTCACTGGTGCCGCCGAGCCCGAGGTCGCCGTCGCCCGCGCCGCCGAGCTCGGCCACGGCGCGCTCGCGGTGATCGACGACGACGGGCTCTACGGGGTCATCAAGGCGCACCTCGCCGGCAAAGAGAAGAAGGTCCGCGTCATCACCGGCAGCACGATGACGCTCATCGGCGACGGTTCGGCCCCCGTCCCCGAGCGCGCGGCAGATCATCCGCACCGCGTCATCCTCTTCGCCGAGACCGCCACCGGGTACGCGAACCTCTGTGAGCTCATCTGCAAGAGCCGGCTGTCGCACCCGAAAGGCGAAGCGGGGCTCGACTGGCAGTCGATCGCCGAAAGATCCGAAGGGCTGTCGGCGATGGTGCCGTACCCCGACGACGTGCAGCGGGTGGCGAAGCTGGCCGAGGCGTTTCCGCAGCGGTTCTACGTCGGGGCCATTCGCGCTTTCTGCGCGGGCGACGAAGACAGGCTGCATCGCGCGAGATCATTGGCCGACCAGCTGAACGTGCCACTGCTGGCCCACACCGACGCGCACACGGCGACCCGCACCCAGCAGCCGCTGCAGGACGTGGTGACGGCGATTCGCCACCGCACCACGATTGCCGCCGCGGGCCGCAAGCTGTTTCCCAACGCCGAACGCACGCTGAAATCGACCGCCGAGCTGCTGCAGCTGTTCCCCGACCTGCCCGAAGCGGTGCACCGCAGCGCCGAGCTCAGCGAACGCTGCGTGTTCAGCCTCGACGAGCTCAAGTACGAATTCTCGCGCGAGGAACTGCCCCCCGGCATCGATCACCCGCAGCAGTATTTGAAGCTGCTCGTCGACCAGGGCCTCATCATTCGTTACCCCCGCGGGGTCCCCGACGACGTGCGGCGGCAGATTCAGCGCGAGCTCGACCTGATCGAGAAGCTCGACTTCCCCGGCTACTTCCTCGCGCTGTGGGACATCGTCCGGTTCGCGCGCGAGAAGGGAATTCTGTGCCAGGGCCGCGGGTCGGCGGCGAACTCGGCCGTCTGCTACGCGCTGCAGATCACGTCAATCGACCCCGTGCGCATGGGGCTCTTGTTCGAACGGTTCCTGTCGCAAGAGCGCCGCGAGCCGCCCGACATCGACGTCGACTTCGAGCACGCGCGCCGCGAAGAGGTCATTCAATACGTGTACGGCAAGCACGGCCGGCACCGCGCGGCGATGGTCAGCGAGATCATCAGCTACCGCGGGCGGTCGGCGGTGCGCGACGTCGGCAAGGCGCTGGGCCTGTCGCTCGACCAGGTCGATCGCCTCGCCAAGACGCTGGACATCGGCGACGAGGTCGGCCCGTTTCAGCTGCGCAACGCGGGCGTGAATCCTTCCGACCTGAAGGTCCGGCAGACGGTGGCGATGTCGCAGCAGCTGGCGGGGGCTCCGCGGCACCTGTCGATTCACGTCGGCGGCTTCGTCATCACCCACAGCCGGCTCACCGCGCTCGTGCCGCTGGAAAACGGGCGAATGAAAGACCGCACGGTGTGCCAGTGGGACAAAGACGATCTGTCGGCGCTGAACATCCTCAAGGTCGATTTGCTGGGCCTCGGGATGTTGAACGTCGTCGCGCGCTGCTTCACGTTCGTGCGCAACCACGGGGGTTCATCGCTGACGATGGCGACGGTGCCCCCGGAAGACGACCAGGTCTACGAGATGCTGTGCGAGGCCGACGCGATTGGCGTCTTCCAGGTCGAGAGCCGCGCGCAGATGAACATGCTGCCGCGGCTGAAGCCCCGCTGCTTCTACGACCTGGTGATCGAGATCGCGATCATCCGCCCCGGCCCCATCGTCGGCGAGATGGTGCACCCGTTCTTGCGGCGCCGCGACGGCATCGAGACGGTGACGTACCCGTCGGAAGACGTGAAAGAGATTCTGCAGCGCACCCTGGGCGTGCCGCTGTTTCAGGAACAGGCGATGAAGCTCGCGATGGTGATGGCGGGGTTCTCGCCCGGCGACGCCGATGGGCTGCGGCGCGCGCTGTCGAACAAGCGGGCCGAGATGCTGCTGCCGCAGTACCGCGATCGCTTCATCGAAGGGTGCGTCAGCCGCGGGTACGATCGCGTCTTCGCGACGAAGTGCTTCAAACAGTTCGATGGCTTCGCGCACTACGGGTTCCCCGAGAGCCATTCGGCGTCGTTCGCGCTGATAGCCTACGTGTCGTCGTGGCAGAAGCGGTACCACCCGGCGGCGTTCTGCGCGGCGCTGCTCGACTCGCAGCCGATGGGCTTCTACGCGGTGCACACGCTGGTCGACGACGCGCGGCGCCACGGCGTCGAGGTGCGGCCGGTGGACGCGAACGCCAGCGACTGGAACTGCACCCTCGAAGGGCCGCCTGCGCTCGAGGCGCCCGCCGATGCGCCGCCGGCCCAGTGGGGGAAGAACGGGCCGGTGCTGCGGCTGGGGATGCAGCTCGTGCGCGGCCTGCGCGAAGACTCGGCCAAGCGGGTGATGGAAGCGCGCCACCGCGGCGGAGCGTTTTCCAGCATCGGTGAGCTCGCCCGGCGATCGCGCATTCCCCGCTACGAGCTGACCCGCCTTGCCCTGGCCGGGGCGCTGGGCTCGCTGAGCAACAGCCGCCGCGAAGCGCTTTGGGAAATTCACGCGCTGGGCCCGCTGGAAGAAGACGATCTGTTCTTCGGCCTGCCGATGGACACGCAAGACGTGCCGCTGCCGAAGATGGGGTCGCGCGAGCGCGTGTCCACCGACTACGAGACGGTGGGCCTTTCGCTCGAGTTCCACCCGGTGCAGCTCTTGCGGCCGCAGCTCGACAAGGAAGGCGCGCTGACCGCCGCCGGGCTGCAGCAGGGGAAGAACGGACAATGGGTGAAGGTGGGAGGGCTCGTGATCGTGCGGCAGCGGCCTCCGACGGCGAAGGGGTTCACGTTTCTGTCGGTGGAAGACGAGACGGGCA
This sequence comes from Archangiaceae bacterium, assembly GCA_043753165.1. GTDB lineage: Bacteria > Myxococcota > Myxococcia > Myxococcales > Myxococcaceae > JAGSPQ01. The sequence goes on from JAYUXE010001127.1 coordinate 3,744, forward strand.
TCGCGAACTTCGTGATCACTCCGCAGCTGTTCGATCAGTTCCGCCGCGAGCTCACCGGCACCGCACTGGTGCTCGGCGAAGGCCGCCTCGAACGGCAGGGCAAGGTGGTCAACCTGAAGATCGAGCACCTGCGGCGCATCCAGGTGGATCTCGACTAAGCCCCCCACGTGCCTTCCACCACCGACGCGCTCTTCGCGGCCGTCTACGCCAATCCGTTCGCCGACGCGCCCCGCGCGGTGCTGGCCGACCACCTGATGGAAGCCGGCGACCCCCGCGGTGAGTTCATCGCCCTGCAGCTGCAGAAACCGAAGGGCACCTTGCGCCGTGAACGCCAGCTGCTCGAGGCGCACGAGTCCGACTGGCTGGGGCCCCTGGCCCACGTGGTGCTTCCGATGTCGAACGAGTGGGAACGCGGGTTCCTGAGCGCGACGCACGCGCGCCTGCACGGCGAGACGGTGGGCGACCCGCGCTGGGCGACCGTCACGCGCCTCGAAATGATCGCCGCCGATCACGCCCGCCCGTTCGAGCTCACCTGCGGCACGATGACCCACCTGATGGAGCTCACCGGCGCCTCGCCCCTGTGCCTCGACCTGCTGCTCAAAGGGAAACCCGCGAAGCAGCAGCGCGCGCTCAAAGGGTTCGCCGACCCGACGACGGGCTTTCACTGGCCGCCGCTGGAACATCTGGGCCTCCGGCTCGAACGCACCGTGCACGGCATTGCGAAGCGGCACGTCGACGCGCTGCTTCGCGCGGCCAGCTTTCCCCAGCTGCGATCGCTGGCGCTCGACATCACCCCGTACTGGAACGCGCTCGAGATCGAATGGCTGTGGAAGAGCCGGCTCGCGCGGCGGCTGCAGAACCTCACGCTGCGGGGGGCCCCACCGCTGGACGTTGCGGGCACGCTGGCCCGTGCGCAGGCGTTGAGCGCGCTGCACACGTTGACGCTCGAGCACCGCACCGCGCGCTTCCGCTTTCGCCGCAGCAACTCGGGGGCCCTGGACGCGTTGGAAATCTTCGCGCACGGGGCCCAGCCCACCATCGACTCGACGATTCTTCAGCCGCTGTCCGCGCTGCCGGCGATGTCGATCGCGTCGTTCGAGATCAAAGCCGGCGACGGTGTGCGGATCCGCAAGCTCGGCCTGCTGCGCGCGAAGGTCGCGAAGTTCTCGCGGCTGCCGCCCACCGACGGGTGACTACTTCTTGTGACTGCCGCCCATCTCGCGAAACAGGCCTGACCCGTCGCTGAGGTAGGCGATGTTCTGCCACGGCACGAAGTCATGCGGCGCCTCGTCCTTGCCGCCGTCCTGCCCCATCACCAGCCCGTGCTCCAGGATCTTCAGCACCGCGGCCTGCGACTCGGGCGGGTAGCCCCAGCTTGAAAGAGGAGCGAGCGTCGACAGCCGGATGTGCGACGGAGCGGAGTCCAGCGCCAGGTAACGCGCGACATCCTTCTCGGCGGCCTTACTCACCTTCAGCATGTACTCCTGCATGTTGCCGTCCCTCCCCGGGGTATTGCGGTGCGCCTTACTAGCGCGGCGTGGTCGGGATTCCAACGCGGGCGTCCTGCACGCGGATGGCGACGCGCATCGACCCAACCTGGATCAACGCGGGGCGGACGTCATTTCGCGGCGGCAGGGCAGCGCGCGTCGTGGCGTTGCCAATCGGATCGCGCAAAGGCAACGCCAGTTTCAACCGGGGGTGCGTCTCGGCGCGGTGCGCCGTCTCGATCGGCCGCGCGCGCTTCACCGGCTCGGCCCAACCCGTCGCAAGGAAACCACCGCTGGGTGCCGTCTTCGTGGCGGGCTTCGATTTTTCGACGGGCTTCGCGGCAGGCAGGCTCGGCACAGCGCTGCGGGGACCCTGAATCTTCTTCATGCTCAAAACCGTACTGGATCCACCGCGGCGTCAATACCCACGCGAACCACTATTTTGGTGAGCCGCCACTCACTGCGGCATCAGCCCCTTCCACATCGCGCGCACCATGTCCGTCGCGAACGCCGCGTCTTCCGCGACCGACGCCTTCTTTCCGTCGAGGTGCTCGAGCAGACAGCGCGACTCGATCGCCCCCAGAATCAAATCGGCCGCGGGCTTCAGCTCACCGCCGCGGACCTTGCGCTGCCGGTGCGCGAGCTTGAGCCACAACGTCAAGTCTTCGCGGACCTTCAGCGGCGGCACCACCTTGCCGCCCTCGTACGCGCGCTCGACTGGAACGCCGCTGGCCTTCAGCGTCAGCAGCGCGGGCATCAGGTCGCGAAAGAAGCCGAGCAGCGTTCGCACGAGCTCGGTCAGCTGCTGGGGCACGGGGCGATCGAGGTCGGGCCCCATCGGCAGCTGCTGCAGCACCAGCGGCGTCTCACGCGGGCACAGCGCCAGCACCAGCAGCTCGTCTTTGGTCGGCACCCGCTTGAACAGCGCCGCCTGTGACACGCCCAGCTTCTTCGCGATCTTCTCGGTCGAAGCGCCCGGGCCCTGGGTCAGGAAAATCGCGCGCGCTTCCCGCGCAATGTCGTCGTCCGAAATCCGTCGCGGTCGTCCCATTTGGTGAGTGCTGAATAACTAACAACGGCCGGTGCTGGCAAGAGCCGGCGGGCGTTCGGTGCTATTGAGCTGCGCACCATGGTCATGAGCATTTCCCGCAGGGCCGAGCAGTTTGCCGCCGATCGCAAGTTCACCCCCGACGAAGCGAAGGCGCTCGTCGAACAGGTGAAGAGCGACGGCATCGTCAGCGCCAACGAGAAGTTGCAGATCAAGGCGCTGCTGGTGAAGCACAAGGATCTCTTCCAGCCGGGCGCGGTCGAATTGCTCAAGGCGTTGATCGACCCCGCGCTGCCTCCGCCGCCACCTGCAGACGGGCGGGTGGTGAACCTGGATCCGGGCGGCTCGCACCGGCCGGTGTTCCTGAACAGCAGCGGCGTCTTCACCGCGAACGCCGACGGCAAGCCGCCCGCAAACGACGTCGAGCTGGGCGACGCGATCTTCCGCGCGGCCGAGCTCGTCGACGACGCGCCGGGCGACAAGAGCCCCTTCCTGCTCGCCAACGCCGACCTGCGCGGAAAGGTGTTCGAGAACCTGAAGGCCGTGCTCGCCCGCGTGCCGGCCGACGGCGCGCCCGCGGCGGGGCTCGACGCCAACCAGGCGCTGCAGCTGCGCGCGTCGACCGCGACCACGCTGCTCGAGCTGATGAACGCGTCGCCCGAAGCCGCGCTGCAGGGCGCGATGGCGAAGACCTACGAAGCGCTGGTGAAGAACGAGACCAACCCGCGCCTTCAGGAATCGATGGTCTTCCATCTTTCCAACAGCAGCGCGGCCGCGAAGAACCCGG
>JAYUXE010001128.1:0-3007 GCA_043753165.1 Archangiaceae bacterium
CCGATGACCTCTTCGCCCGCTGCACCGCCAACGAAGGCCTCACCCGGCTGTATCGCGCCGTGACCGGCAAAGAGCCGCCGAGTACGTGACACACGAGCTACGGAACGGGGGACTTCCGAACAACCTCGTACAAGCGCCAGTCGCCCGCCTGCTTGACCAGCGTCACATCGGTTGCGGGCAACCCAACCACTGTGTCGCGGCTCAGCGGGTACACGATGAGGTAGTCGTAGAACTTTCCCTGCGCTTCGAACGAAAAGGTGTTGGTCACATCACCGAAGTTCGGCTGGGGCGGCCGGTGCTCAGGGCGGAACAGGACCGGAATGCTCGGGTGATCGAACAAGTGCGGGTCGTAGGAAGAGGTCGACGCCGCGGCGTAGCCATGAAGCTGACCCAGGGTCGGCGTGCGTGTGCCCGCCCAACCAAACTCATAGTCCAGCGGCAGGAACTTCGAGTGAGGTCGCATAGCGGCCATGATTTCGAGGTACGGCCGCGTGTGGTCGCCGTACTCGGAGAACTGTCGAATGCGCTCGACGTTCATCCCCACCACCAACACCAGGCCCGGCGCCAGCAGCCAGGCCTTGGCGTCGGTCAACCCTGGAGTGGGGAGCAACAGCATCCCGAGGAGCAAGTACGTCGCGAAGCGCGGATACGTCCACCAGTGGTCAATGGGTCCGCTCAGCGAGAAAGGCAGGATCCCGTAGAGCGCGAGACAACCGAGCACGAACGTGAGCGCCATTGCGCCGCTGCGCTCAGGCGGCGGCAGCGGCCTCCAGTCGAGGGCAGGCAACACCGCCGGGGCGAGAAGGAACAGCACGAAGACTGCCGTCGTCAGCGCCACACCTCTGGGCGAAGTGAACGTGTCGAAACTGAACTGGTAGAGCGAAGCGATCTTCGCTGCGAGTGCCGCTTGCTCCATCTGAAACGGCACGGACGGCCCGCTTGACCTGAAGAACTTCGGCAGGAACCACGGGACCAGTACCAGCAACCCCGTCAGCGAAAGCGCGTGGAGCAGTGTGCTGCGCACGGGTCGCAGCTTTACGAAGGCCAGGCTGCCTCCGACGACGCCGACCAATGCAACTGCATGCACGTGGGTCAGCGCGATGACGGCAACCAGTGGAATGATTCGCGCGTGCTCTCGCAATGTCTTCGCTTCCGCGAGCCACGCGATCGCCCAGATCGCCAGCGCCATTCCGAACTGAAAAGTGAACCAGCCCCAGTAGGCATTCACATCCCACGAAGCGAGAAAAGCCCAGAGCCCGATGCGCGGAGATCTTCCCAGGGCAACCAACAGCCGCATGAACGCCAAAGGCAACAACACGACCATCACGGCGACGGTGGCCTTCACCGCGAACACGGCCCCGAACACCATCTCGATCGAGCCCATCAGCAGATAGCCTGACCAATAGGGAATGGGTGCCCAGTTCAGCGCGTAGCGTTCGCTGACGACCGGGGCCCCTCGCACGAGGTCGTCGATCAGGCCGGCCGCGCCGATGTTGCTACCCAGATCCACCAACGGCAGGAATGGGGTGAACGCCATCGGAAGCAGCGAAACGAAGGCAGTTGCGAGCGTGAGCCACAGCAACAACCTGTCGTCGCGGAACATCTGCACCGTGCGCCAGGACATCAGGCGCGCCTTCAACCAGAGCATCACGGCTGCGGCGCAGTCGTCGACGTCACGCGGGCGTGCCCAGTCCACGAGTATTCCCCGTGCCAGCGCACCTTCACGTCATCGAAGCCGCCGTCGAACCATTCGCGCACTTCGGATTCCGACAGGTAGTAGGCGACGGGCGTGACGAGTTGGTCGAAGACGATCGAGTGAATCTCATCGAGCGGGAAGTCGTGCATCGCGGCGAAGTAGTCGCCGTACGGCAGCGAAGGACCGCGGCCGTCTTGCTTCGGCTTGTAGAGCAGCTTGATCGCCGCCCAGAGCGCGGCCGAAGGCGGCATCGACAGTGGCTTCAACCACTCGGCCGGCATCTTCGACGTCAGCGTCTTCCGAATCGGATCCACGAACTTCACGATCCACTCGTTGTTCTCGCGGCCGTACACCCAGAACGCGACCCGCCCGCCCTTCTTCACCACGCCCTTCAGCGCCTTGAAGCCCGCGGCCGGATCCGGCAGGTGGTGCAACACACCGACGGAGAACGCGAGGTCGAACACGCGCTGCACCGGCGGGTTCAGCAGGTCACCGATGACGACGTGTGCATTCTTCAACGCCCGCGTCTGCTTGAACGCGACGTACGCGCTGTCGCCGAGGTCAATGGAGACGATGGCGCGCGCTCCGAACTTCGAGACGAGCTCGGTGTGCCGACCCTTGCCGCAGCCTCCCTCGAACACCGCCTTGCCTTCGAAGTCCTGCGCGGTCAGCGGAGCGAGCCAGCCCAGAAACTGCTTCTCGTAATAGCTGCGGCTCTCGCTCCAGCGGGTCCACTCTTCGGCAAACCGCTGGGCCGTCTTCAGCTTCACTTCGTCGACGTCGCCAGCGAGCAGGGTCGGGACGCCAGCGCTGATCGGGTAGCGGCACCCTTTCGCGCAGCCGACTTCGCCCTCGATGATGTGGCCGTCGCTCTCTGCTTCACCGCGGGTCAGCGTCAGCGCGCCGTGGCATTTGGGACAAGCGATGAACTCCAGTGCTTCGCGGCGCATGTCAGCCCCTCACGTCGGTTTGCGACCGACCGCAAACAGTTGGTACCCGGAATTCTTCGAGTTGAAGCGGAAGGCGCCACGCAGCAACGCGCACGTGAGCCTTTCCTTCAGACCGTACTTCTTGCCGCTGAACGCCTGCATCATTCCGTCGGGGTTCAGGTTCGCGACCTTCTTCGACAGGTCGTGAAAGGGAAATCCGCCGTTCCACGCGCGCTCGGGCCGCCAGCCGGTGGTGAGGAACATCGAACGGATGTTGTCGGCCGAGAAGTGCCGCACGTGGCCGACGCGCTTTTCGGTCTCGTGAACCGGGCCGCTTTGCGTGCTGAGGTAGATGCGACCGCCCGGGGCCGCGAGCTTCAAC
>JAYUXE010001129.1:0-3005 GCA_043753165.1 Archangiaceae bacterium
GTCTCGTACCCACCCGCGTGACTGCCGCCATGCATGAACTCGTCGCCCAGACGCGGGCCGTGCGGCTTGCGGCGGTGGTCGGCGACGAGAATCTTCGAGCCCGTCGCCGCGCGCGCTTCCTTCGCTGCTTCGTGCACGAGCTTGAAATGCGCCGGCTCGAGGTGGTGGTTGACGACGAGCACCTTGCTGAAGCCTGCGCGCGCGATGCCTTCCATCACGCCACGCATCAACGCCCGCGCCGTGTCGGCTTGCAGGCTGACGGTGCCCGAGAACGCGGCGGCGAAATCGGTGAGCGTGTACGCGACCGGAGGAAAGACGACGGAGTCGAGGCCGCGTGCGTTCAGCTTCTCGGCGACGCGGCGGCAGACTTCTTCGGCGATGACGACGTCGACCGACAGGGGCAGGTGCGGCCCGTGGGCTTCGGTGCTGCCGATGGGCAGAAGGGCGATCGAGCCGCTGGCGGCAAGCGACTTCGTCTTCGGCCAGGTGAGCGTGGCGGCGCGAAAGGTGGTCATCCGCGCAGCGCGCCTTTCAAGACCTTGCCGCGGTCACTGCGGGGCAGCGCGTCGACGAACACGACGAGCCGTGGCGCCTTGTACGCAGCGAGCGCGTCTCTCACCTGCTTCTTCAGCACCTCAGCGAGCGCGTCGTCACCCGTCTGGCCCGGATGCAGCGCGACGAACGCCTTGGGCTTGTCGAGCCCGTCTTTGTCCTGGAAGGAAATGACGGCCGCCTCGCGCACCGCGGGGTGTTTGAGCAGCTCGTTCTCGACCTCCAGCGGCGAGAGCCATTTGCCGCTGACCTTGAGCATGTCGTCGCCGCGGCCGCAGAAATAGAAGTAGCCGTCGGCGTCGCGGCGGAACTTGTCGGCCGAGACGCACCAGCGGCCGCGGTACGTGTCCTGGCTCTTCTCGCGCTGCTGCCAGTACTCGAGCGCCATCGAGTCGCCTTTGATCCACAGCGTGCCGATGTCGCCGTCGGGCAGCGTCACCCCGTCGTCGTCGCAGACCTTTGCTTCGTAGCCTTCGACGACGCGGCCCAGCGAGCCGAGCTTCACGTCGCCGCGGCGGTTGGTGATGAAGATGTGGAACATCTCGGCCGAGCCGATGCCGTCGAGCACTTCGACGCCCGTGCGTTGCTTCCACTTGCTGTACAGCTCGGCAGGCAGCGCTTCGCCGGCAGAGACCGCGACGCGCAGGCTCGAGAAGTCGACCTCGCTGACGTTGGGTGCGTTGACTATCTGGTTGAGCGCAGTGGGCACGCCCGTGAACATCGTCGGGCGGTGCTTCTTCATCATCTCGAACAGCTTTTCGGCGGTGGGCTTCTCGCGGAACAGCGCGGTCGAGCCACCGGCCAGCAGCGGGAAGAGCAGGTTGGTGCCGAGCGCATAACCGAACGCGAGGCGCGGTACGGAGACGCAGATGTCGGTGGCGCAGTAGCCGACCAGGGGCAGCGCGTAGGTGAGTGCGTTGAAGACGAAGTCGCGGTGTTTGTGCACGGCGGCTTTCGGAAAGCCGGTGGAGCCCGAGGTGTAGAGCCAGACGCACGCGTCGTCGCGGTGCGTGTCGAAGAACGTGGGGTCTGGCGTCGCGCGCGCCAGCTCGGCGTCGTAGTCGAGGGGACCTGATCCCACGACCAGCACGTGCTTCAGGTGCGGGCAGCTGGCGCGAACTTCTTCGAGCGCCGGCAAGGTGATCGCGTCACAGACGAGAATCTTCGCGCGCGTGTAGTTCAGGTAGTAGCGAACCTCGTCGGCCTTGAGGTCGGGGTTCACGGCGCTGACGACGCCGCCCATCTTGACGGTGGCGAGCCACGCGGACGCGAACTGCGGCACGTCGGGCAGCATCAGCAACACCCGCTGTTCGGGCTCGAGGCCGAGCCTCTTGTAGACGTGGGTCGCGCGGTCGGTTTGCTCGACCAGCTGCCCGTACGTGATGACCTCGTCGCGGTAGTAGATGGCGGCGCGGTCGGGATGCTGGCGGGCCTGAGCGTAGAGGAAGAACTCGGCGAGGTTCAGCTGTTCGGGGATCTGCTGCGGGTTGATCATCGAGCCACCTCTTTTCGGGGCCGGAAGAGAATGAAGGTGCCGACGCCGACCAGCAGCAGGCCGATCGCCGAGAAGAAGAAGAGCTTGCTGACCTGCGCGGCAACGTCCGTCTCGAGGCCGCATTCTTCGAACGACAGCGACACGTCGCACTCGAAGCGCGACATGAGGACGGCGCGCACGGTGAGGTAGACAGCGCCCAGCAAGAGGCCGCCAGACAGGCCGAGCAGGGCGGGTTTCGCGAGGGCAGGGCGGGTCGACATCCGGCGTCCCTATATCAAGGCGAAGGGCTAACCTGCCGCGCCTATGAAGATCCTCTACGGCGTGGTCGGTGAGGGCATGGGGCACGCGACCCGTTCGACGGTGTTGCTCGAGCACCTGACGAAGCATCACGACGTGCACATCGTGGTGTCGGGCCGCGCGCGGGACTTCTTGAGCAAGCGCTTCGAGAACGTTCACAACATCTGGGGCCTGACCATCAACTACGAGGGCAACTCGGTCAGCAAGTGGAACACCCTGCTGCAGAACCTGAAGGGCGCGTTCACGGGGTGGCCACAGAACATCAAGAAGTACTTCGAGCTGGTCGAGTCGTTCGAGCCCGACGTGGTGGTCAGCGATTTCGAGACGTTCAGCTACCTGTTCGCGCGCAATCACATGCTCCCGGTAATCAGCGTGGACAACATGCAGATCATCAACCGCTGCAAGCACGAGCCGGCGCTGCTCGCAGGGCACGAAGACGCGTTCGAGATGACGCGCAGCATCGTGAAGACGAAGCTGCCGGGCGCGTTTCACTATTTGATTACGACGTTCTTCTACCCACAGCTGCGGAAGGAACGGACGACGCTGCTGCCGTCGATTCTGCGCCCTCAGATTCTCGAGGCGAAGAGCGAGCCCGGCGAACACCTGCTCGTGTACCAGACCAGCACGACCAACACGGCGCTGCTCGATGGGCTGAAGGCGG
>JAYUXE010001130.1:0-3003 GCA_043753165.1 Archangiaceae bacterium
CGGCGCGTGCCGGCGATGGCTTGAAATCGTCGCAGTGGGCCCCATCGGCGATCACCAGCAACAACGCACAGTCTCATCGGCGCGAACCGGTGATGAGCAACCGGTACTGACACGTGGGTGCGCTGATTCCGGCGATTCCGCGAAACGCGGCGCCATCGAAATCCATCACGAACGAATAGAAGAGTGACTCTCCGTGGGGTGGGACGAAGTCGTCATTCAGCTTGATCCCGCAGCCCCCGTCCGAGGTCATCGACGGAACCGTGTTCGAACGAAGTCTTTCGGCACAGACCACGCCTCCGTCGCGGAAGAACGTGAGCAAGGTCGGGATGAACTGAGACTCGCACCGCATGCCGCTGTCTGGCACTTCCGTCACGTCCCACGTCCCGACGACGTCGCAGGAAGTTATGGTGCAGGCGACCGCGAAGGCGGGGTCCGGCTCAGTTCCGGCGTCGGGTATTCCGGCGTCGGGTGTTCCGCTGTCGTGCGGTACAGAGGTCGGGCCGCCGCACGCGAGTCCGAGAAACACCACTGCCCACAATTTAAGCTTCATGTGCTCAATCAATCACCCGCGCGACTCTGCGTTCGAGTGGCGTCAGCGGGGTGGAGCACGCGCCATCGTCGGTCGGACCACCCGACGCATCGGCCATCGCCGACCGCAAACGTGCGAGGAGGCCGGAGCTTTGTGGCCCCTTGACTTCGCTCGGGGTGACTTCGACTCAGTGCTTCAAAAACTCCGGCCGGAAGACGCCAGTCGGATCTCACGTCTCGCGTTCGGCGGCGAACCGCGCGGCCTGTACCGGAGAGAAGCACGCGTCGTAATCCGCACGCGACGCCATGATCGCGATCGACGAGCACGCGTTGTCCGGCAGACCGCGCGTCCACCCAGCCCACCCGCGCATGACCGCATCGACGTGCGCCTTGTCGAACGCCAGGCTCCCCGCGTAGAGCGACGGAATCGGGACGAGCTCCAGCTCGACTTCCGTCACGATGCCGAGCCCCACCTTCCCGCCGAGAAAAGCCCAGAAGAGCCCCGCGTTCTCCGTCGCGCTGGCGGTGACGATTTCACCCGCCGCAGTCACGACCTGAAGTCCCCGCACCCAATCCGATGCGAGCCCGAACGCGCGGCTGAGGGGACCAAACCCACCACCCCCAATCAGCCCAACCACGCCGACGCCCGGGCTCGACCCTGTCATTGGAGCGAGCCCATGCGGCGCAGCGGCCGCAACGAGCGCGCCCCACGTCTCGCCGGCTCCGACGATCGCGCGACCTCCGTCGATGCGAACGCCCCTGAGTCCTCGCGTGCTGATCATCACCCCACGCGTGACGGGTGCACCGGCGCCATGGCCCGTCGAAACAACGCTGACTGGGCGGCCGAGACGCAAGGCCGCAGCGACATCCGCGGCGCTCGTCACGGCGACCACGATGTCCGGCGAGTCAACCGTCAGCAGGTCGAAGCCAGCGACCTCTTCCAAAAAACCCGCGTCGCCGCGGCGAAACACCTTCACGGCTGCGCCTCGATCGGAATCGGCGGCGCCACGTGCGGCGGCGGGTGCAACAGGAAGCTCGTGTCCACGACGAGCCCGACCGAAACGAACGCGACCGCGAAGCTCAACAGCAGCGCCTTCGCGTCCGCGTGGGGGGCGTGGCTCATTGAGCCGCGTTGCTTATTTCGCCGTCACGAACGCCGCAATCGCGTTGACCACTTCGGACGCCACGTGTCCGGGCACTTCGTATTCCTTCGGGCCTGGCTTGCCGGTGCCGGTGATGAAGAGGTGGTTCGCCCCGGCGATGTCGAGGTGCTTCGCCTTTTGCAATCCTTTGCGCCACGCGGCCGCGTCTTCTTCAATCACCTGGTAGTCGCGCTCGCCGTGCATCACCAGCATCGGCACCGTCAGCGTCTTCGCCACCGCCAGCCCGTCGCGCGAAGCCCAGTCGCGCCAGTACGCCGCCGGAGCGCCCATCACCGCCTCTTCAGACTTCCCATCTCGCACCGCGTTCAGCTTCGTCTCGAGCACCACGACATCGGCTTCCGGCACACCCAGGTACCGGTACTGCTGTGGCAGAATCTGCCACGGCGTTCGCGCCGGCGGAGCGAGCAGCACCAACCGCGATGCCTTCGCCGTCTTCGCGATCTGCGGCCCCAGCTGCGCACCCAGGCTGTGACCCACGACCGTCACGCGCTTCCCATCGACATCGGCGCGCGTACGAAGCAGCGCCACGGCCGCCACCGCGTCATCGACCGTCTCGGTGTCGATGGTCGGCGCCGTCATCTTCGCGCCGTGCACGAGCGTGCGCTTGTCGTAGCGGAAGACGAGCACGCCCTTCGACGCGAGCCCTTCGGCCAGATCGCGGAACGGCTTGTTCGCGCCCTGACTCTCGTCGCGATCATTCGGCCCCGAGCCGTGCACCAGCACCACCGCGGGAAACGGGCCCTTGCCGGTCGGCACCAGCACCGTGCCCGGAAGCTCGAAGCCCTTCGTGCCGAACGTCACTTCGACGCTGCGAAACGCAGCGGCCACCGCGTACGGCGCCGGCAGATACGGCAGAGGCGCGGGCTTGATTTGAAACCCTTCAATCTTCTGCAGCCGCGAATTGACGGTGACGAAGGTCTGCACCGCCCCCTTCTCGAACTCGACGCGCCGCACGAAGAGCTCGCGCTCGCCCATCGCTTTGCGGGACGCCTCGCCGAGCTTCTTGAATGCGCCAAGCGACGCGGTCTGTGACGTCCACGCCTGTTCGATGACGGCAACGGGCGCCTTCGCCTTCACCTCATCGCTGAACAGCGCCACCGCGTCGGCCGTCTTTCGTTGCGACATGAGCTCGACGAACTGCGTTTCAATGGACTGCGGAGCCAGCAGCTGCGCCATGACCACCCACGCCAGCATCGGGTTCATTCCTTACCGAAGCTCAACGTCTGATCGAACACCGCCATTGCACCCTTCATCGGGTCGGTGAAGACGACGCGCACGGTGTCGGCTTTGGGGTCGAACGTGAGCACCGTGG
>JAYUXE010001131.1:0-7049 GCA_043753165.1 Archangiaceae bacterium
GCGCGGTGGGTGAGCTCGAGCCGTTCGCCATCGCCAAAGAAGTACACGGTGTGCTCGCCGATGACGTCGCCGCCGCGCAGCGCCTGAATTCCGATTTCCGAGCGCGGCCTTTCGCCAACCTGCCCAACCCGCGATTGCGTGAAGTCGGCCGGCGTGCGGCCCGTGGCTCTGGCGATCTCTTCGCCGAGACGAAGCGCGGTGCCCGACGGGCTGTCTTTCTTCAAGCGGTGGTGCGCCTCGAGGATGTCGATCTCGAACCCTTCGCCCAGCCGCTTCGCGAGCTCGGCGGCGACTTCGATCATCAGGTTCACGCCGACTGACATGTTGGGCGAGAAGACGATTGGGATTCTGGCCGCCGGGGCCGCGAGCGCCGACTTCTGTTCCGCGGTGAAGCCGGTACTGCCGATGACGAGGGCGACCTTCGCGTCGGCGCAGGCCTTCGCGTGGGCGAGGCTCGCTTCCGGGCTGGTGAAGTCGATGACGACGTCGGCGCTCGACAGCAGCGTGCCGAGGTCGTCGACGGTGTTGGCGGTGCCGATGGCGTCGTGGCCCTTTCGTTCGGTTCCCCCCGCGAAGGTGAAGCGCGGGTCGCTGCGCACGGCACGAACGAGCGCGGTGCCCATGCGGCCGGTGACTCCAGTGATGGCGACCCGGGTGGTCATGACACCAGCTTGAGGCGCACCAGCTCTTCTTTCAGCTTCGCGGTGTTCGCTTCCGTCATCACCGTCAACGGCAGTCGAATCTCGGTGCCGAACCTGCCCATCAGGTGCAGCGCCATCTTCACGGGAATCGGGTTCGACTCGACGAAGAGCAGGCGGTGCAGCGGCTGCAGCTGCAGCTGAATGTCGCGGGCCTTCTTGAAGTCGCCCTTCAACGCTGCGGCGCAGAGGTCGGCCATGTGGCGAGGCGCGACGTTGGAAGAGACGGAGATGACGCCCCGCGCACCGCACGCGATGAGCGCAGCGACCACGAAGTCATCGCCCGACAAAATCGTCATCCGCTCGCCGCACTTCTCGTAGATGTCCAACGCACGCAGGGCCGAGCCCGTCGCTTCTTTCAGCGCCACGACTTCAGGAATCTCGCACAGCCGCTGCGCCGTCTCGGGCAGCAGGTCGAAGCCCGTGCGGCCGGGAACGTTGTACGCAACCAGCGGGTACCCCGGGTGCGCCTTCGCGATCGCGCGGTAGTGCTCGACGAGCCCGGCCTGCGTGGGCTTGTTGTAGTAGGGCGTGACGATCAGCGCGCCGTCGGCTCCGAGCTCGCGAACGGCTCGGACGTTGTCGATCGTCTCTGCGGTGCTGTAGCTGCCGGCGCCGGCGATGACCTTCGCGCGGCCCTTGTTCGCCTTGATGCAGACGGCGACGGCGCGCGATTTTTCTTCAGGCGTCATCGTGACGGCTTCACCGGTGGTGCCCATGGGCACGAGCACCGAGGTTCCGTTCTCGACCTGGTAGTCGACCAGACCGGCGTAGGCAGCTTCGTCGAGCGAGCCGTTCTTGAACGGGGTCGCCAGGGCAGTCATCGAACCTTCGAGCTTCATCGTCGTGTGTTCCTCTGAATCAGGTTTCGTTTCGCAGCAGGTCTTCCAGAGATTCGCGGCGGCGGACGACGCGCAGCTTCTTGCCGTCGACGAGGACTTCTGCAGGCCGCGGCCGTGCGTTGTAGTTGCTGGCCATGCTCATGCCGTAGGCGCCGGCGCTCATCACGGCGAGCAGGTCGTTTTGTTCCAGCGGGGGCAGGGCGCGCTGGTAGCCGAGCACGTCGCTGGATTCGCACACGGGTCCGACGACGTCGGCCTTCTGCTTCTTTCCGCGGCGGGGCGCGACGGGGACGATGTCGTGGTGGGCTTCATACAAGGCGGGGCGCAGCAGATCATTCATCCCCGCGTCGACGATGATGAAGTCACGTGCCGGCGTCTTCTTGCGGTACAGAACTTTGGTGAGCAGGACGCCCGCGTTGCCGACCAGCACCCGGCCGGGCTCCATCACGAGGACGGCGTCGATGCCGCGCAGGGGAGTCAGCACCGCGCGCGCATACTCGGCGACGGTGGGCGGCTTCTCGTCGGTGTACGTGATGCCGAGACCGCCGCCGACGTCGAGGTGGGTGAGGCCGAAGCCATCGGCGCGAAGAGAACGGAAGAGGTCGGCGACGCGGCCGATGGCCTGCTGCACGGGGCGCGCGTCGGTGAGCTGCGAGCCGATGTGACAGTCGATGCCGCGGGCGACGAGGCCCTTGAGGCGGCGGCTCTGCTGGTAGAGCGCGATGGCTTCTTCGAAGGGGACGCCGAACTTCGACGTTTTCAAGCCCGTTGAGATGTAGCGGTGGGTGCGGGCGTCGACGTGGGGGTTCACGCGCAGGGCGAACGGCGCAGTGCGCTTCAGGCGGCGGGCGACCTTGTCGAGCGTGAACAGCTCTTCGGCGGACTCGACGTTGAACTGCAGAATCCCTTCGCGAATGGCGAAGGCCATTTCTTCCTCGGTCTTGCCGACGCCGGAAAAGACGACGCGGGAAGGGCGGCCGCGGGCGGCGAGGACGCGAACGAGCTCGCCCCCCGAGACGATGTCGAAGCCGGCGCCGCGCTGGGCGAAGAGCTTGAGGATGGCCAGCGACGAGTTGGCCTTCACCGCGTAGCAGTGCAGGTGCGGCGTGCCTTCGAAGGCTTCCTGCAACACGGCGAGGTGCCGCAGCAGCGTGGCGGTCGAATACACGTACGTCGGCGTGCCGACTTCGCGGGCGATTCGCGCCAGCGGCACGTCTTCGCAGTGCATCGCGCCGCGCCGGGTGGAAAAGTGGTTCACGGCGCGCCTTCTCGCACAGAACCGGCCGCATTTGCCGCGGTTTGACCCGGCGGGCGGGTCAGGCGCTTGCGGTGGCGAAGGTCAGCTCGAGGCCTTCCTTGTCGGGCTTGACGTCGACGAACGCGGCGCCGCCGTCTTTCAGCGTGCCGAACAGCAGGGCCTCGGCCAGCGGCTTCTTGATGCTGTTGTCGATCAGCCGCGACATCGGGCGGGCGCCGAAGTCGGCGTCGTACCCCTTCTCGCCCAGCCAGTCTTTCGCGGCCTGGGTGAGCTGCAAGGTGACCTTCTTCTCGTCGAGCAGCTTCTGCAGCAGGGCCACGTCCTTGTCGACGACCTTGAGAATGACTTCCTTGCTGAGCGCGCCGAACACGATCCACCCGTCGAGCCGGTTTCGGAACTCGGGGCTGAAGGCGCGTTCGATCGCCGACTTCGCCTTCGACGCATCGATGGCGCTGCGTTCACCGAAGCCCAGCGACTTTTCCTTCATCTCGCGCGCGCCGGCGTTCGTGGTGAGGATGATGACGACGTTCCGAAAATCCGCCTTGCGCCCGTTGTTGTCGGTGAGCGTCGCGTGATCCATCACCTGCAGCAGGATGTTGAAGAGGTCGGGGTGCGCCTTTTCGATTTCATCGAGCACCAGCACCGCGTGCGGGTTCTTTCGAATCTGGTCCGTCAGCAACCCGCCCTGGTCGAAGCCCACGTAGCCCGGAGGCGCGCCGATGAGCCGGCTGACCGTGTGCTTTTCGCTGTACTCCGACATGTCGAAGCGCAGGAACTCGACGCCCATCGTCTTCGCCAGTTGCTTCGCGAGCTCTGTCTTTCCGACGCCCGTGGGCCCAGAGAAGAGGAAAGAGCCAATCGGTTTGTCGGGCGTGCGCAGGCCTGAACGCGCCAGCTTGATCGCCATCGACAGCTCGCCGATCGCCTTGTCTTGCCCGTAGATGACGGCCTTCAAGTCCTTGTCGAGGTTGCCCAGCTGCGCCTTTTCCGACGCCTGCACCGTCTTCGCCGGGATGCGCGCCATCTTCGAGATGATGGTCTCGACGTCGTTCACGTCGACCTTGCCGGTGCGCTTGCCGTCGCCACGCAGGCGATCGACCGCGCCCGCTTCGTCGATCACGTCGATCGCCTTGTCGGGCAAGAACTTCTCGTTCACGTACTTGTGCGAGAGCTCGGCCGCGGCCTTCAGCGCGTCGGCGTCGTACTTCACCTTGTGGTGCTCTTCGTATTTCGGAGCGAGCCCCGTCAGGATCTTGATCGTGTCTTCGATGCTGGGCTCGAGCACGTCGATCTTCTGGAACCGCCGCGCGAGGGCACGGTCGCGCTCGAACGACGCCTTGTATTCCTGGTACGTCGTCGAGCCGATGCAGCGCAGCTTGCCGCTGGCCAGCGCGGGCTTGAGCAGGTTGGACGCGTCCATGGAACCGCCCGAGGTGGCCCCGGCGCCGACGATGGTGTGGATTTCGTCGATGAAGAGAATCGCGTCGTCGTGCTGCTGCAGCGCCTTGAGCACCGCCTTCAAGCGCTCTTCGAACTGGCCGCGGAACTTGGTGCCGGCGAGCAGCGAGCCCATGTCCAGCGAGAAGATCTGCGCGTTCTTCAGCGGCTCGGGAATGTTGCCTTCGTGAATCGCCAGCGCCAGCCCTTCGGCGATCGCCGTCTTCCCGACGCCCGTCTCGCCGACGTACAGCGGGTTGTTCTTGCGGCGGCGGCAGAGCACCTGAATCGTGCGTTCGAGCTCGGCCGTTCGGCCGATGAGCGGGTCGATGTTTCCTTCGGCGGCCTCCGCGTTGAGGTGCGTGGTGTAGGCCTCCAGCGGGTTCTTCGCGGGGCCCGGCGCTTCGTCGTCATCGCCCCCGCCCACGCCTTCGCGCGCCGGCCCGTCTTCCGGCGTCACGCCGTCTTTCGAGATGCCGTGCGAGATGAAGTTCAAGACGTCGAGCCGGGTCACCCCCTCTTCTTTCAGGAAGTGCAGCGCCTGCGACGAGTCTTCCCGGTAGATGGCGACCAGCACGTCCGCGCTGTCCATCACCTTCTGCTCGGCCGACAGCGCGTGGAACGCCGCCCGCTGCAGCACGCGTTCGATCGCAATCGTCTGCTGCGGCTCGGCCGTCGTCCCTTCCGGCAACCGTTCGATCGACTCTTCGAGGAACGTGTCCAACCGCTGCTTCAACCTGTCCATGCGCGCGCCGCAGGCCTTCAACACCTCGACGCAGCGGGGGTCGCGCAACAGCCCGAGCAACAGGTGCTCGAGGGTGAGGTACTCGTGGTGCATGCGCTTCGCTTCGGACAACGCGAAGCGAATCGAGGCTTGCAGCTCTTTGGCGATGATCGGCGATGCCACGGTTTAGAGCTCCTCGGGTTCCATCGTCAGCTTGAGCGGGTACTCGGCTTCCTTCGCCAGCTGGTGGGTTTGGTTGACCTTCGTTTCAGCGACTTCGAATGTATAAACGCCTGCGACGCCGAAGCCGTTCTTGTGGACGTTCAACATGATCGCCACGGAATCGGATTCTGATTTGTGGAAGACGTCGCGCAGCACGGCAATCACGAACTCCATCGTCGTGTAGTTGTCGTTGTGGAAGATGACCCGGTACAGCTGGGGCTTCTTCAGCTGCTCTTTCTTCTTCGTCTGGGTGACGACGCCCGTGTCGCCATCATCTGGGCGTGGTTTGTTGGCCATTTCGAGGTGGAAGGTAACGTAGCTTTCGTCCCCGCGCATCGAACCTGCCCAATCAGGCAGGCGATTTGAAACCGGTTTCCCTTTCCCACAGCGGCAGGCCCTGCTCGAGCGCTGCGCGTTCGTGAGCGAGGAACTCTCGGACGCGCGCGTCGAGGCGGGCGTCGAGCATCAAGTGGGCCGAGTGCGCGAGCGTCGGAGTGAAGCCACGCGTGAGCTTGTGCTCGCCTCCCGCCCCCGGGTGGTAGCGCGACCGGCCGAGCGCGATGCATTCGGCCACCGGGTGGTAGAGGCAGGCGGCGAAGTGCAGAAAGGGGTGGCCGTCCAGCGAGCCCCAGTGCCGGCCGTAGAGGCGATCGCCCGCGGCGAGGTTCAGCGCGCCAGCGACCACTTCCCCATTCTTTTTCGCCGACACGAACTCGATTGCCTCGGGGCACGCGGCGGCAAGCCTCCGGAAGTAGTCGAGTGGCAGCGGCTCGGGCCCGCGGGCGTAACGGGCGGCGGTCGCGCTGACGAGGCGGTGCGCGAGCTCGGGGTCGAAGTGCTTTGCGGTGTGAATCTCGATGCCCTGCTCGAACACGCGCCGGGCTTCACGCTTCAGCAGCTTGCGGCGGCGGGCCGTGAAGCGAAGCAGGAAGTCGTCGTAGCTTACGTAGCCTGCGTTTTCCCACACGTACTGGACGGTGAGCCTTCGCGCGAAGCCCTTCGCTTCCAGCCGCGGGATGAGGGGCGGGTCGGCGAAGTGAAAGTGAATGGAAGACAGCCGCCGTTCGCGGGCCCAGTCGACGATGTTGTCGAGCAGCGCTTGTCCGTGCTTCTCGTCGCGCTGAAGAATTCGACGCGCGGGTACGGCCGAGAAGGGGACGGTGAGGACGAGCTTCGGGAAGTAGCTCAAGCCCAGGCGATCAGCCGCACGCGCCCACGCCCCATCGAACAGGTACTCACCGCCGCTGGACGTCTTCAAATACGCCGGAGCGGCCGCCACCAACGTCTCGCCTTCCCAACGCGTGAAATGCAGGGGCTGCCAACCGTTGAAGGGGCTGACGGCGCCGCTGCGCTCGAGCGCGTCGAGATAGCCCCAGGTGAGAAAGGGCCTGTCGCTGTCAGCGAGCAGCGCGTCCCACGCCGCCGCAGGGACGTCGGTCATCGCGTCGAGCGTCTTCAGCCGGGACGACACAGGAACCGCCAGTGTACGGTGCGGCATGGCGCGCCTCTTCCCTTTCTTCCTGTTGCTGTGCGCGTGCGAGGCGAAAGTCGACCCGGCGATCGACGTCTGCCAGGTGAACGTCGACTGCATGCTGGTGCAGCAGGACGCGTGCTGCTCGCCGTCCGACTGCGATTCCAACCTCCACGCCGAGACCAACGCCCGCACCCGGCACCGCCTCGACGCCTGCGCGAAAAACGACTGCACGAAGGGCCCGCCCGGCTGCAAGAGCACCCACCCGAAAGTGGCCAGCTTCTGCCGCGAAGGGAAGTGCGTCGTCGAACGTCAGTAGCCGGCTGGTTGGCAGGCGGGCACAGCGGTAGTGTCCGCCTGTCATGTCGACCACCGCGCGCCTCGTCCTCGTCTCGAC
>JAYUXE010001132.1:0-2995 GCA_043753165.1 Archangiaceae bacterium
AGCTTCCCCCGCCGGTCGACTCCAGCCGGTCGACTTCATTGCAGAGACCCGGCCTGCACTACCCTCAATGCCTGAGGCGATGAAGAAACCCCGCTGGGGTCTCGATCTGTCGCCCGGCGGTCCTGCGGCTTCGATTTTCCGCAGGCTGTGAAGGCTCTTAACGGGCACCACGGTCGGTTCGAAGCCTCCGACGAAAGATGGTGCCTCGGACACCCAGTCGCAGACGTGACGGCTTCCCCGGATGAACGGTCGCCTACCGCTTCCGCCACGACAGCAGCTTGCCGGCGATCACGGCGCCGAAGACGACGACCGTGAAGATGGCGGTGTACGAGAGGAACACCTTCCACCCACCGGTCGTCCACGGGTACCCGACGTTCGGATCCATCTCGTTGAATTGGGCGCCCGAAAAGAAGCCGCAGACGATCGTCACGGGCAGGAAGACGAAGACGAGAACGGACACCATCCCTTCGAAGCGTTCTTTCCGGTACTCGTCGATCTCCGTCGTCTGGCTGCGAAGCGCCTCGACGGCCTCTTCCATGTGGTGGATGCCTTTCCACGCGCCGTACCTGGCGTTGAGCTCGGGGTCATCACTGACGCGCGAGTACCAAAGAGAGTTCGTGAACAGCATCACATCGCCGCGCACGCTGTTCGATCGCAGCGACGCCCACCGGCTCTGACGCGACCTGCGCTCGAGCTCGCCCATGCGGCGCGCGATCTCGAACGCCGAATATCGCTGCCCCGTCGTCAGCAGGAACAGCGCGAAGTCCTCGTTCAATGGCGGTGGCGTCGTCGCGTCTTCGAGCTCGAGCTGCAGCCGTGCTCCACCCGTCGGGGTGAGCCAGTGCTCGGACTCGCCGACCTTTCGCACTTCGCGGGCGTCGATCGCAGCGGGCGACGGCAGCGCCTGCAGCGTCGGCGCGTTTCCCGCGGCGACCGCGTGGAAGAGCCCGAGCATCGAACGCGACTCGTCAATCATCGTGCTGTGCGCGCGGTTGATTCGATACGCGCCGTACGTGAGCCAGCGTTCGAGCCCCAGCGGCTGCAGCCACATCTTCAGCGCCTCGACCTCGGGCAGCTGGTCGAGCCCGGAACCCTGCGACAGCACCGACTGCTGGCGGGCGAGCTCGAGCAGCGTCGACGGCCCGGAGTGCTGCTCGACCCACACCAGCACGAGATCCGACGGATACAGCGAGACGTGCAGCGTGCGTGCGCCGGCCGGGCGCTGAAGGTGCACGACATCGCCGTTCAACCCGTCGCCGAGAAACGACGCCTCGACCGAAGGCAGCAGTGCCTTCCGTGCGTCGTCGAACGCCGTCTTCGTCCACCCGTTCGCCACCCAGTCAGCGGCCTCGCGACGATTCGTGAACCGGTACGGCTTGACGAAGATCGTGCGCGCCGTCTGCAGCTGCACGTTGCGGCCGACGTGGAACCTTTCCCACACCGATTCCCAGATCTGCTCGCGCGTCAGCCGGCTGCCCGCGAACGGCGGAGCGACCAGCGTCGACCTTCCCTTGGCCCACGCATACCCATCGGAATACCAGGGGTCCGACAACCCATTCAGCTCGGGCGGCTGCCACGAGAAGCGCGGCTTTCCCTTTGGCCGCGGTTGACCATCGGGCATCACGTCGCCCTCGAGGCCATCAATCGCGGCGGCGAGGTTCGCGAGCGTGCCGGGGCTTTCGGGCGACAGCGAGATCGTGTGACGCCCATAGGCCTGCGCTGCGTTCGGAGCGTGCACCGCCATCAGCTCGAAGCCGCGGCCATAGCTCGACGCTTCCTTGTCGGGGCGCGCGAGCAACTTCAGCACCGTCACGTCCTGCGGCGAGCTCAAGAAGAGGGCGTCGATGCGGCGGTAGGGCGCCGCGGGTAGCGCGTCCAGAGGAAGGTCGAGCTGCACCGTCTGTGCGCGAGACAGCTCGGCCCGGTAGAGATCTTCGTCGGCCTTGAGGCGCCGCGAGATTCGCGAGGGCACGAGGGACTCAGGCAGCGACTGCAGTTGCTTCAGGTCGAACTTCCCGGCAACGGCGGCGCCAAGCACGTTCACCATCTCGCGCGAGATGCCGGCCGTGTCGGATTCCCAGGTGCGCATCGACGCGTAGAAAACAGAGCCGAGCCCCGACTCGTATTCGCCGGCGAGCTCGGTGCGGCCCTGTTCCCACTCGCTGACGTAGTGAACGAGATCGTCGATGCCGTCAGGCCACTTGCGGTGCGCGAGCCGGTAGCTCAGCAACAGCGCGGCGGTGATGG
This sequence comes from Archangiaceae bacterium, assembly GCA_043753165.1. GTDB lineage: Bacteria > Myxococcota > Myxococcia > Myxococcales > Myxococcaceae > JAGSPQ01. The sequence goes on from JAYUXE010001132.1 coordinate 2,248, forward strand.
TGTCGAGCGTCGGCTCGTGCGCGCGCAAGACGATGGGAAGCTGCAGCCCGTCGATCGCTTCACCCGCCCGCAGCACCACCTCGGTCGTGCTTCGCAGCGCGAGGCTTCGCCACTGGGGCAGCTTCCAACCCAGCATGCGGGGATGCGCGGCGAGCCCCGCATCTCGCGTCCCGACTCCCAGAAAGATTTCCTGCGCACCGGGCTCGACGCCGGGGTTGGGCCGCTGCAGGTCCCACGTGAGCTGCTGCACATCGAAGAGAGAATCGATCGCCCGCTGTACGCCGAGGTCCATTGGTCGCGGCGCAGCATAGAGGTAGAACCTGAAGATGGACATTGAACCGCTGCTTGAGCGCCTCGAGACTCTGGCGCCGAGCTTCGGCCGGGCCCAGCACGACATCCAGGCGATGGTCACCCGCGGCAGATCCGCCGACTACAAAGGCGTGATGCAGAACTGCCGCCTGGTGCTCGAAGCGCTGCTGCGCGCGCTGGTGTCCGACCAGCTGAAGCAGACGCCCGGCAAGGCGATGCTCGACGAGCTCATCACCAGGTTTCGCCAGCAGGCCAACGCGGGCGTCATCCCCACCAACGTCCTCGCGCACATGGGCACAGTGCAGGCGTGGGGAAATCTGTCGTCGCATGATCACGCCACCAAGCTCACCGACGACGGCGTCAAGGTCGGCAAGCTCGAGGTGATGGCGTCCCTGAACTCGATGGTCGCGATCCTCGAGTGGTACGCAGGCGCGTACGG
>JAYUXE010001133.1:0-2989 GCA_043753165.1 Archangiaceae bacterium
TTCAGGTCGGTGCGAACGCCTTCGTCCGGGTCGGCGATGATCACCATGCGGCCGTCGGTGTCGACGCGCTGGCGAAGCAGGTCGCCGCTCTGAAGGTGGGCGATGGTGTCGACGACCGCCGGGTCGTACAGCTTGCCGGCTTCGGCGCGCAGGTGTTCCAGCGCCTCGGCCTTCGTCAGCGCGCGCCCGAACGGGTTCGCCGGGCTGCGGGTCAAGTCGAGAAACGCATCGACGGCCGCGATGATTCTCGCGCCGGCCGAGATGTCTTCGCCCTTCACGCCCTGCGGTACGCCGCTGCCGTCGTACGCCTCGTACAGCTGCGCGAGCACCGTGTTGACTCCGCCGTGCAGGTGCACCGTCTCGAAGAGCTTGATGGGCGAGCGGATGTAGCGCTTCGCCTCGGCCTTCAGCTCGGCGCTCTTCGCGATCGCGGTGAGCGTGAAATGCTTGTCCGGCTTCTTGCCGAGGTCGTGCAGGTAGGCGGCGATCGAGATGTGCGCGACATCGCGTGGAGGCAGCGCGAGGCGCCTGCCGATCAACGCCGACTGCCGCGCCACCTGCGCCGAGTGCCCGCGAAATTCCTTCCGGCCCATCTCCATCAAGCCGATGAGAATGTTCAAAGTCTCGACGAAGTCGGTTTCGCCGACGGTGCCGCGAACGGCTCCCAATGCTTCACGCAGCTGGGTCGGGGTGGCGCGCGAGCTGGTGCCCTTGCCGGTCGACGTCTCGCGCCGGCCGCTGCCGTCGATCAACACCGACTGGCTCTGGTTCGGGTTCGTGCCGGGGGTCGGCCCGATGCGCGAGTCGCTGTCGTACGCCCGCGTCATCGTCGAAACGTCGTTGCGCAGCGCCTGCACGCCACCCTGCTCGAGCGCCGCAAACGCCGTGTGATCGCCGTAGTAGTGCTTTTTGATCGCGGCGCTGATCGCGCTGCGCACGCCGACGTATGCGAACACCTCGTCCATCTCGGTGACGAGGGTGATCTCTTTCACGAGCGCGAGGTTCTGCGGCTCGGCCATCACGATTGAAAGAATCTTCCGTTCGCCATCGAGCGCCAGCGGCAGGAAACACTGCGCTTCGCACATTCGCACCGGGACCCTGTCGAGGACCTCGGGCGGAATCTTGGCCTTGGCGAGCTTCTCGGCCGAGACGAAGCGCGTCTTGAATTCGGCCGCGAGGAAGCGCAGCAGCGCGACCTCTTGAATCAGGCCGAGCTCGAGCAGGCAGTCACCCAGGCGATGGCCGGTGATCTTCTGCTGCTGCAGGGCCGATTCAATCGCCTCGGCCGACACGAGGCCGGCCTCGACGAGCTGCTCACCGAGACGCTTCGCCATCGGCGCGGCTCAGTTGCCGGTTTCGGGCTTCGGCTCGGCGGGCGCCTCGACGGCAGGGACAGGGGCGGGGGCAGCAGCGGGCTCGCCGGCCAGCAGGCTCAACGGCTTGAAGGTGAGGTCCTTCGGCAACGACGGGTCGCGCGGGTTCGACTTCTCGGCCGGCTTCGCGTGGTGTTCCGAACGCGACGACTCGACGCGCGGGCGCTTTTCCACGTGCGGCTTCTTGTGCTGCGGCTCGCGCTCGCGGCGGGGCTCCACCGTCCCACCCGTCTTCGCCGCCACACGCTCGTCGATGTACTGGTCGAGGTGGCGCAGCAGCGCGTCGAGGCCCTGGGCAACCTTCGGGTCATCGAGCAGCTCGAGGATGCGCTGCTTGATCGCGCGATGGCCGCCGCTGGCCTTTTCCTGCCGCGGGGCGTCCTGCTTCGGCTCGGCCACCGGCGCCGCCGGCGGAGCCGTGTACGCGAACTCCTTCGCATCAATCGGGCCCGCGTCGAGCCGTTCGAGCGAGTCGACCACCAGCTGCGGCTTGCCGTGGAACGCGATCACCTTGCCCTTCACGAGCAGGTAGTCGTCGTCGCGAAAAGCGCCTTCGGCCGTCTCGACGTTGTCGAAGATGCGCGAGTCGACTTCACCCGTCTTGTCGACGAGCGACAGGGTCAAGAAGGTCTTGCCGGCGCGGCTGGTAATCTTCTCTTTGCCGGCCGCCTTGAAGACGGTGTGAATCGCGTCGCCGACCTTCAGGTCACGCGCGTAGATTTTGCGGATCTTTTCTTCGGATGAATTCGTCGCTGCTTCGTCAGTCTGGCTCACAGTGCGTTGCCTTATACGCCTTTCCGCTACAATCAAGGCCCTATGAATCTGCTGATCGCCCTGCCGCTGATCATCCTGTCCGCGGACAAAGAACCCGCCTGGTCGCTGGCTGCCGAAGACGAAGGCATCAAGATCTATTCCCGCCAGAAAGAAGGGGAATCCGTCGCGCAGATGAAGGCGATGGGCGTCATCGATGCCACGCCGCACGAGGTGTGGAAGGCGGTGCGCGACTACCCGAACTACCCCAAGAACATGCCCTACACCGAGGACTCGAAGATCCTCGCCCAGGAAGACGGCGACAAGGTCATCTGGTTCTACTCGGTGGTCAACGCGCCCCTGGTCGACCGCCGCGACTACGTCATCAAAATCAAAGACGAGTCCGACTGGAAAGACGGAGCCGGCTACCTGAAGGTTACCTGGACGGGGTGGAACGAGAAGGACAAGGGCCGCCCCGAACGCAATGGCTACGTGCGCGTGAAGATCAACGACGGCTACTGGCTGCTCGAGCCGCGCGAGGGCGGCAAAAAGACGTTCGCCACCTATTACGTCTACACCGACCCGGGTGGCTCGCTGCCCAAGTGGATCGCGAACAAGGCCAACGGCACCGCGGTGCCGAACGTGTTCGGTTCAATCCGCAAGGTCGTGGCGGAAGATCGCGCAAAGGCCGCGAAGAAGTAACGCTCAGGCAGGCACGACGGGCTTTTTACGGCACCCGCCGAAGTCTTCGATGCGGCCCAGCTTCTTCAGGTGCTCGAGGGCGCACGCGAGCGCGTCGTCCTCCGAGTTCGCCAACACCTTCATCACCAGCGGCACGGGCCAGTCTTTGTAGATCTCGGACTTCT
>JAYUXE010001134.1:0-2987 GCA_043753165.1 Archangiaceae bacterium
AGGCCCGACCCAGTGGTGAAAACCGCAGGCGGGGCACTCCATCGCGTGGGGGACGAATTCCGAGAGGCTGAAGTTGTCCCAGAGCTGGGCGCGCCAGAAGAGCGAGACGCGAAAGCCGTTGGTGCCGATGAGGCGAACCTTGAAGCGGGCAGGATCGACGCCCTCTTCCAGCAGCCCCACCGTCAGCGGCATCAGGGCGCCGACGCCGATGACGAGCGACGTGATCCACTGACCGCCGTGCCTGCTGCCCAGCAGCTGCTTGAACTGGCGGAAGGCGGTGCGGGTGTACGTCCACGGAATGCGAAGCCGGCCGCTGGGCGGCAGAGCGGACGGCACCCCGTGGTGCATCGCACGCACCTCGAGCGCGAGGCCGCGGCTGACTTCGGGGCCGACACGGGGCGTCCAGTCGCGGAACTCGGTGCGAAGGTATTGCGAGATCGCCTCGGACTCTTCGCGAATGCGCGGCACGAGCAACAGCGGGCCGGTGCTGAGCGTGGTACCGGAAGAGACGACGCCGGCGGTGGGAAGCACGCCGGGGATGACGAGGCCGGCGAAGTTCTTCGCAGCGGTCGACTTGTCGAGCGTCGGCAGCCGGTGCAGCTGCGCGACGGACGTCACTTCACGCCAGCGGTTGCCCCACTGCTTTTTGTACCAGGGCAGCGTGCTGGCGTGGGCCAGGGTCTGCTGCAGCAAACCGTTATTCGCCGCCGCCGCCCGCGCTGTACGTGGTCTTCGATTCGGGACGCGAGGGCTGACGAACGCTGACCCCAGCGTTGCCTGCTTCGCCGCCACCGCCCCCGCTGCTGACGGTCCGGGTGCTGCCGCCGCCACCACCACCACCGGACTCGCTGTCGCCGCTGCGCGCGCTGACGGTGTTGTCCTTGGGGGCCCAGCCTTTCGCCTTCGTCTCGGCAGGCTTCGCGGGCGTCTTCGCCTTCGGCTTGTCGTCGAGATCTTTGGCGCGGGCTTTCGTGGTCGAAGCTGGCTGGCGGGCAGCGACTTTGGGCATCGGGACGGCTCCGGTTGGGGAACTGAAAAGGACCCGCAGTGAAGCGTGATTTGCGGACGAGGTCGACCCGCGGAAAAAAGGTGAGTCGCGGCTCGCCTAAAACGAAAAGGGTTCGACCTTCGTCACGGCGGTGAGAGGCAGCGGCCCGTAGAAGTGGGGAAACAGCTCGCCGGGCTCACCTTCCTCGAACCGAAGCGCAGCCCCGAGCTGCGCGTCGTCGACATGGAGCAGCAACAGGTCGCTGCGCCCCTTGAAGAAGCGGTTCGCGGTGGCAGCCACCTGGGCCTGCGTCGAGAGGTGAACGAAGCCTTCGAGGTCGACGCTGGCGGGGCGGTACTCGCCCTTTTCCAGCGCCTTTGCCCACGAGGCGGCGTCGACGAGGTGGAAGATCAATCGCCGTTCGACATGAACACCGTGTACGGCGTGCAGGCCGGCACGCTGCTCGCGGTGCGAAAAACCTTCACGATGTAGTCCGCCTGGTCTGACGTGCCGAAGCTGCCGTCCTTCTCGTAGTAGCCGTTGGTCGGGCACGCCTCGTTGGTGAAGAAGCAGTCGGGCGAGTGGCTGCCGACGTTGTTCCGGTAGACGCACATCTGGATGCCTGGGTCGGTGGTCGAAAGCCGCACCTTCACCTTGTAGTCGTCGGTGAAGATCTGAGTCGCGTCTTCGGCATAGAAGCGAAGCAGGTCGACGTCGGCAGCCGTCGGGATGATGCCAGTGTGGGTCGTCTTCGCGTGGTCGGTGTCTTTCAGCGAGCCAAGGTAGAGAGAATCGGCACAGAAGGCGCCGGGGTCCTGGCCCACTTCCTTGCATTCGCAGCCATTGGCAATCGCCTTGTCGGTGTCGAAGAAGCCGACGTTGCAGCTCTTCAAGCTGCACGAGTTGCCCATGCAGTCGGGGACGCCGTTCGCGATGATGCATGCAGCCGCGCACGAGCCGACGGCGGCGGTCATCGGAATTTCGGCGAAGGGGGTGACGGGGTCATCGCTTTCCACCGAGATGCTGCCCGCGAACATCGGCAGGTTCGAAGAGGCCGCGAGCTCGACGTCGAAGGCGATGCGCTGGTCGCGCTTGAGCTGCAGGGGCAGCGCGGGCTTGCCGACGATGGTGAAGACGGTGCTGCTGCCGGCGACGAACGAGAGGTTCTTGATGGTGAGGGTGCCGTAGCCGGTGTTGCGAAGCTCGACCGTCTTCGAGACGACCCAGCCCTGGGCGACGGTACCGAAGTTGAGCGCCGTGACGGACGGGGTCAGCTTCGGCTCGGTGATGGTGCCTTTGACGGTGATGGTGCGGCTGCCCGAGCCGGGCTCGTTGGTGAGGAAGTTCACCGTCGCGTTCACGTTGCCCGGGTTGTTGCCCTTGAGCTTGAGCGACATCGGGAAGCGCGCGAGCGGCGCGATGCTCAGCGGCAGCCCCGCGTCGAAGCCGCTGGTGAGGTTGTTGGTGGTGTCGTTCGAGGTGACGCTGTCGATGCGAAGCCCGAGGCCGCCCTGGTTCATCAGCTGCACGTCGACGGTGCGCTGGCTGCCCTTCACCACTTCGCCGAAGTCGATCAACGCGTCGGGCTCGACGGCCAACAACGGCTGCGTGAGGCTGGTGCCTTCGACCTTGATGAAGCCGTTAGGGACTCCAGGAGAGTCGACCTGGACTTCCATGAAGGTGCGCATGAAGCCTTCGGTGGTGGGCGACCAGGTGACAGGCACGTCCATGCCGGCGTCGGCCCCGAGCGAATGCATCGCCGGCAGCACCGCGACGACGGGGGCGCTGCCGGCGTCGAAGCCAGAGATCTCGAGCACGACGTTGCCGAAGCCGGTGTTGGTCACTTTGAGCGGCGTGGTCTTCGTCATCCCCTTCTCGACGACGCCGAACTGCAGCACCGTGGGGTTCAGCGTGAGCACGGGCTGGCCCACGAGGCGGCGCACCAGCGGGACGACGAGCTCACCCGGGTCGAGGCGCGTGGGCGACTCTTCGGCCGACG
>JAYUXE010001135.1:0-15213 GCA_043753165.1 Archangiaceae bacterium
GACCTTCCGCCGCTTCGTCCGCACCTTCGCGGCGGCCGAGCACCCGCTCGTCCTTTTCCTCGACGATCTCCAGTGGGCCGACACCGCGACGCTCAAGCTCCTGAGCGGCCTCGTGACCGATCCCGAGCTCTCCCACATGATGTTTCTGGGGGCCTACCGCGACAACGAGGTCGACGCCGCGAGTCCATTTCAGCGTTGCATCGATGCGATGCGCGCCAGTGGATGCACCGTAGACTCGATTCCGGTACGCGATCTGCGAACGGTTGATGTCACGCGCCTGGTCGCCGACACCGTTTCGCGGAATGCTGACGACCCTGCGGTGCGCAGGCTGGCTGAGCTGATCGGTACGAAGGCCGGTGGCAACCCCTTCTTCGTCAACGAGGTGCTGCAAGCGCTCGACACCCGCGGCCTGTTCACCTTCGATCGCGAGCTGCGGGGCTGGAATTGGGACGAGGCTGCGATTGCCTCGATCGATGTCGCCCACAACGTCATCGACCTGTTGGTCGAACGGCTTCGCAATCTGCCCGGGCTCACGCAGACGGCACTGAAGCTGGCTTCGTGCATTGGAAATCGCTTCACCCTCGGCACACTCGCGGGCGTGCTCGACCTCCCCATTGACTCGGTCTCGAGCGCGCTGTTCGTCGCCCTGGAACAGGGCCTCATCGTGGCGGTCAATGACGCGATTGGCGAGGCGCGTGCACATCGGTTCCACCACGACCGCATTCAGCAAGCGGCGTATTCGCTGCTGTCGGAAGCCGAGCGCTGCGAAACCCACCTGGGAATCGGGCGCCGCTTGCGCGACTCGCCCGACCGCGGAGGCGACGATGCTTTGTTCGACGTCGTCAAGCATCTCGACAACGCCGCCCACCTCATCGTCGACCCGGCTGAACGGCAGCAGCTCATCGAGCTGAATCTTTCGGCAAGCCGACGCGCAAAGACAGCCATCGCCTGGGAGCCCGCACGACTCTATCTCGAGGCGGCAGTGTCTCTCTTTGCTGTCGATGCCTGGACGACGCACTACGCGACGACGTTTCAGACCGTTCGCGAGCTCGCGCAGTGCGAGTTCCTCACGGGCCATTTCGAGAGGGCCGAGAAGCGCTTCGATGGGCTCCGTCGTCGCGCGTCGACGAACAGCCAGAGGGCCGATGTGGCGACACTGCAGGTTCGTTTGTATGTGCTCACCGGTCGGTATGACCAGGCTCTCGCGGTGGGCCTCGACGAGCTCGAGCTCCTCGGCGAATCCTTTCCTTCTGACGATGCCAGCGTCGGTGATGCCCTTGTTGAAGAAAGGCGCCGTCTCACGACGCAGCTGGGCGGCAGGGATGTCCGTTCGATTCTCGAGCTGCCGTTGATTTCGAATGAAGAGAAACGCGCGGCGATTGCCCTTCTGGCCAGTCTTCCGCCCGCCGTCTACTCGAGGCGGCCGGCAATCTTTCCGATTCTGGCAATGAAGAGCGTGAACCTTTCCTTGCAATACGGGAACTGCGAGGCGTCCTGCTTCGGGTACAGCATGTATGCGATGCTGCTGTCTGCGGCGGAAGGAGACCCTCAACGCGGGTTCGCGCTGTCCGAAGCTTCCATTGCTTTGAATGCGAGGCTTCGAGATCGAAAGCTTCTCGGCACGGTGCTTCACGTGCACGCGAACCACATCGTTTTTTGGAAGCGCCCCTATTCGGAGGCCATTCCCCTTCTCGAGCGCGCCTACTCCGCCAACCTCGACGTGGGCGACCTCACAATTGCCGCTTACACAGTCTTGATGGGCGCCTGGTTGGCGCTCGAACGTGGGCAGTCCTTGACGCAGGTCGACCAGGCGCTTGCGGTCTTCGAAGGGTGGATTCGAGGAACCCGCCACGAAACGGCGAGAGACGCCGTGCAGTTGCAGCGGCAGTTCGTACGTGCGCTCGCTGGCAAGACGTTAGACCCGAGAAGCCTTTCGACTGCCGAGTTTGACGCAGATGCCGCGCGGGCTCGCATCGCCGCAGCGGGACTCGACACTGCGCTCGCGATGCACGACGTCTTGCGTGTGATGCTCGCCTGGTACCACAGGGACTTTTCCGACGCAGATGCATGGCTCACCCGCGCGGCGGTCAGCCTGCCGTCGGCCTTCTGTCTGCCGCTCGAGACAACCTGGACCTTCTTCGACGCGCTGACGGCCGCAGCTCTGTGGGATGGGGCCTCGAGCACCGAACGGCCAGCCCTTCAGGCCAGAGTCGTTCGCGCCGAGCTGCTGTTGCGGGGCTGGGCGTCCAACTGTCCAGAGAACTTCGACGCCAGACACGCGCTCGTTGCGGCAGAAGCCTCGCGGCTCGACGGGCGACTGTTCGAGGCTCAGCGCGGCTATGAACGCGGCGCCCGGGAAGCGAGGCAGACAGGCATGCTCGCGTTGGAAGCGGTGGCATGCATGCTTGCAGAGCGGGCGCACCGTGCAGTCGGGCTGTCGAAAGCGACAGAAGCGTGGCTTCGCGAGCAGCACGACGTCCTCGAACAGTGGGGAGCCGTCTGCCTCACGCAAGCGCTCGAAGCCGCGAATCCCAACGTTCTCCGCGCCACCGTCTCGAGTGGCCTGGGTGAAGAGACCCTGCGCGTTCAGCCTGCGCAGTTCGACGCACTCGCTGCGGTCAAAGCGTCGCAGGCGCTCTCACGCGAGTTTGCGGTCGAAAGTCTGACGCAGACACTGCTTCGCATCGTCCTCGAAAATGCGGGCGCGCAACGCGCGGTGGTGCTTCTGTCGCGGGATGGAAAACTCGAGGTTGCGGGTGCTTCGAGCGTCGATGGGAACATGGGCAAACCGTCGACCGGGCTGCCGCTGTCGCTCGTTCGCTACGTCGAACGCACCCGTTCGACCGTTGTGCTCGCAGACGCGCTCGGTGACGCGACGTTCGGAGAAGACGCCCATTTCGTAGAGACCCGCGCACGGTCCGTGCTCTGTATGCCCATCGTCGTCCGCGGGCAGCTCGCGGGCGCCCTGTATCTCGAAAACGCTCTGGCTTCAGGGGCCTTTTCACCAGAACGCCTCTCGCTGCTCGAGGTGCTTTCGGCCCAGCTCGCAATCTGCCTGGAAAACGCGAGCCTGTATAAAGAACGGGAAGAACGCGCCGCAGAAGCCGTGCGCAACGAAACCCTCGCATGGAGCGACCGTCGCTACCGCGAAGCGTTGGAATCGATGGGTGACGCGTTCTGTGCGCTGGACCACGATTGGCGGTTTGTGGCGGTGAACAAGAACTACGAACGGCTGGCCCGCAAGTCGCGCGACGCACTTCTCGGGCAAGACCACTGGGCGATGTTTCCCGAGGCAGCCGTGCCGACCAGCAAATACTTCGTCGAGTTTCATCGCACGATGGCGTCCCGCGTGGCGTCCCACTTTCGCGAGTATTATGCCCCGCTGGATGTGTGGACGGACACCGACGTCTTTCCGGCGGAAGGCGGCGGCATCGTCGCCTTCGTTCGCGATGTGAGCGCCGTGCAGCGCGCCGAAGTTCAGGCGGCAGAGGCTGCCCGGCAGAGAGAGGCGCTGCTCGAACGAGAGACCGCGGCGCGCGCCCTCGCCGAGGAAACGGTGCGGCACAACGAGATGTTCGCCGGCATGCTTGGGCATGACCTTCGCAATCCGCTGAGCGCAATCATGAGCAATGCGTCTTATTTGGCGCGCGGCAAAGCCTCGCCTGAGAAAGTCGCGGCTGCTGCGAAGCGCATCGGTTCGAGCGGAGACCGCATGGCGCGGATGATTGATCAGTTGCTCGACTTCACCCGCATTCGGGTGGGTGGCGGCCTGACACTCAGCATCGAAGCAGTCGACCTGTCATCTCTGTGCGACCGCGTCTGCGCAGAGCTCGAAGCGTCGCATCCAGACAACGTCATTGCCGTCGAGAACGTCGGCAGCTGCAGCATTCGAGGAGATGCCGACAAGTTGCTGCAGGTCTTGTCGAACATTTTCGGCAACGCAGTCCACCACGGAAGAGTGGGCGAGCCTGTTCGCGTTTCCCTGAACGGCGCTGTCGCGGGTGCGGTGACGATGACGTGCTGGAACGCGGGCGCCATCCATGAGGACGTTCAGAAGGTCATGTTCGAGCCGTTTCGGCGTGGCAATCAGGGAAGCAAAGGCCTTGGCCTGGGGCTCTACATCAGCAACCAGATCGTGGCAGCGCACGGCGGCGAAATAGCGGTGAAATCGAACGATGAAGACGGGACCACGTTTCAGATTCGGCTTCGGCGTTCGCCGGGGGTGACCGGTCATGGGTAAGTCCGTGCTGGTGGTCGATGACGAGCTCGACATCCGGGAGACCCTCAAAGACATTCTCGAAGATGAAGGGTATTCGGTCGAGCTCGCTGCGCACGGCCAGGCCGCCCTGCTGCTGCTCGAGCGCGTCGTAGTCGATGTCATCATCCTCGACCTCGTCATGCCCGTTCTCGACGGCCTTGCCACCTACCAGCGGCTCCGCGCAGACGCGCGATGGGCGAAGATTCCAGTCATCATTTCCACGTCTGACCCTTCGCGCGCTCCGACGGGCCCGCCCATCGTCCGCAAGCCCATCGACCTCGACGTGATGCTTCGAGTCATCGCGGCCGGATGCGCGCCGTGACCCGGCACATCGACTGCACTTCCAGACACCATGCGTACCCGCACCATCGATTCTCTTCTTCGAACCGCAGCCGCCCGCGAGGGCGTCATCTCGTTTGCCGGCGGTTTGCCCGCCAACGAAACGTTTCCGCACAAGGCTTTGGCGCAGGCCTCGGCCGAGGCGGCCGGTGATGTGGGCACCACGGCGCTGCAGTACGAGTGGCCCGAAGGCCGACTGAAGCTGCGCGAGCTGATCGCGGCAAAAATGCGCGCGCGTGGCGCTTTGGTTGGGGCGGAAAACATCATCGTCACCAACGGCGCGCAGGACGCGTTGGCCCTGGCGGTCGAAGTCATCGGCGCGATGCAGGTGCAGGTGGGGCGCGTCACCTACCCGGGCGCACTCGACATCTTCGAAGCGGCGCAGTGCGAAGCGGCAACGCGGCCGCACTCGTTCGTGTACGTGATGCCGGCGGTGTCGAATCCATTGGGCTCGACGATGAACGCGGCTGAACGTGCGCTGGCGCTCGAAGCGGACCTGATCATCGAAGACGATGCGTACGCGGACTTGCTGTTCAGTGGGCCCCCGGGGCGGCCGTTGCTGGCCGACGCGCCCGACAAGGTGTTCTTCGTCGGCACGTTCTCGAAGACGCTGGCGCCGGGGTTGAGGGTGGGTTGGTTGATCGCTCCGAAGGCGGTGCGCGCGAAGGTATTGGCGCTGAAGCAGAAGCACGACATCCAGGCATGCGGGCTGACCCAGGCAGTGGTCGAGCGGTTGATGACGTCGCCGGAATTCGAGCCGCGGCTGCAGAAGCTGCGGGCGCACTACAAGCAGCGCAGTGAACGGTTGCTGAACGCGTTGAGCCACCTTCCGAACGTGAAGTTCTCGGTGCCGCTGGGCGGCTTCTCGGTGTGGCTCGAGACGGAAGTGGACGGCAGCGACGCGTCCTGGCTCTACGTGGCGCTCGAGAACGGCGTGGCGTTCGACCCGGGTGGGCTCTTCCGGCCGACCGATGACCTGCACCACCCGCTGGCGATGCGGCTGAGCTTCTCGTCAATCGCGATGGACCAGATCGAGCCGGGCGTCGCGCGGCTCGACAAGGCGCTGCGGTCGACCCGCGTCCGCAACGTCGCGGCGTAGCCCCTACTTCCCAACCATCGCGGCGATCGCCTTCACATCGACGCCCTTCAGCAGCTCATCCGCGCGCTTCCCGTCACCGGTGATGACGACCGAAATCGCCTGGACGACGGTGTGCGGCTTCTTCGGCTCGTACGTCGGCGTCGCCTCGAGCGTCGCGCCATCGAGCTTCTGACTCCACCCGCCGAACAACAGCAGCACGCCGGCCTCCGGTTCCTGCGGATTCGACGAGAAGTCGCACGTGCCAGTGAACGCGTACGTCGCGCCGTCGACCTTCGTCGCCGCCAACGACTTCTGAACGCCACAGCCCGTGCTCGACTCGCTTTCCGGGTTCAGGCTCACGCGGATCCGCGCCTCGGCGTCGAGCCCCGCTTCGTGAATCGCCTTGTTCATCCGGTCGATCTGCGCCTGCGCCAGCTTCTGCTGATCCGCCTGCACCGCCGCCAGCGCCATGCCCGCATCCATCTTCGCGCCCTTCTTCTGCAGCTCGGCGAGCTTCTTCGTCTCGTCCGCCGTCGCCGCGCCCTGCTTCGACGCCGCTTCCTGTTTCGCGCTGCGGTCGGCCGGGTCGCGGTACTCCGTCTCGGACACCAGGTTGAGCCGCGTCTCGCCCTTCTTGAACATCGCGTCCACGTCGCTGCACAGCTTCGGCGGAGCCGCCACCTCTTCCGGGTGAAGCTCCCAGCCCGACGGCGCCGCCGGTAGGGCCTTCGCGAGCGCCTTCGTCTTTGCGAAGAAGGCCTGCTCGGGTTTCGTCAGCGCCCGTTCTTTCTTGCACTGGGCGGACGCGGCGGAACTGCAGAGGGCGGCGAGCACAACCGGGGCAATTCGCATGGTTGCGGAAGCTAAAGGATGTGGCGAATTTGCGCCCGGGAAGAAGTAAGAGCGCCCGATGGTCGAGCCCCTTCCTGTCGAAGTGCCCGCTGCCTCTGAAGGCCCCCGTTCCGAGCTGACGATTCGTGCCGTGGTGGTCGGCCTCTTCGTCGCTGCACTCGTCGGCGCGCTCTACCCGTACGTGGTGATGAAGCTCGGCTTCGGCCCGACCATCTCGGTCGTCGCGGCCTTTTTTGCCTTCATGGCGCTCAACCTGATTGCGCTCATCACGCGGCGCCGTACGGGCAAGTACGAGTACAACATCGTGCAGACGGCCGGCACCGCCGCCGCGCAGTCGTCGTTCATGTGCGTCGTGCTCGGCGCGTTCGACCTGCTCAACGCGAAGCCCGAGCTCGGCTTCTCGATTCACTTGAGCGCGCTACAGATTTTCGTGTGGATCTCCATCTCCGGCATGCTTGGCGTGCTGCTCGCCGTGCCGCTTCGCAAGCACTTCATCGACGAAGAGAAGCTGACGTTCGCCGACGGCACCGCGGCCGGCGAGTCGCTGGTCATCCTCGACTCCGGCAGCGCCGAATCGAAGGCACAGGTGAAGTACCTGACCATCGGCGCCGCGGCGTCCGCGGTCGTTGCGTGGCTCAACCAGGCGATGCCGCAGCTGGCCGAACGCCTCTCGCACGGCCTTTCAAAAGAGACGCTCGCGAACCCCGACTCGCTGCCCGGCTCGCTGAAGTTCGTCAACATGCTGACGCTGCCCGAGAACTCCACCGGGTCGAAGATGTTCACGATGCTCAACGTCGGCATGAACTGGAGCCTGCTTTCCATCGGCTCTGGCATGCTCGTCGGCCTTCGCATCACGCTGTCGATGGCGCTCGGCTCGGCCATCGCCTACGTCATCATGCCGAGCATCCTCGTCGACAACGGCTGGGTGCTCGAGGCGAAGTACAAGCCCGTGCTGCTGTGGGTGATGTGGCCGGCGACGGGGCTGCTCGTGGTCGGCGGCCTCACGGGGCTCGCGCTGAAGTGGAAGGCGGTCGCGAAGACGTTCACCGACATGCGCAAGGGGTCGATGGCGTCGGGCACGGACTTCCCGCTGCGGTGGGTCGGCATCGGCGTCGCGTTTCTGAGCGTGCTGCTGATCGTCGTGCAGTACATCTCGCTGGGCGTGGCGCCGTGGGAATCGGCGCTCGCGATTCTCATCTCGGTCGTGCTGATGCTCGTCGGCATCCGCGTGCTCGGTGAGACGAACTGGGCGCCGATTTCCGCGATGGCGAACATGGTGCAGGCGATGTTCGCGGTCATCTCGCCGGGCAGCATCGGTGTGAACATGGTGGCGTCGGGCATGTCGGGCACGGTCGCCGGCGCGGGCGAGCACCTGATGCAGGACTACAAGGCCGGCAAAATCATCGGCAGCAACAACCGGTCGCTGACGTACATGCAGCTCATCGCCACGCCCATCGGCGCGGGAGCCATCGCCATCGTCTACCCCCTGCTGCGCAGCATGTACGGCATGGGTCCCGACCGTTACGGCATCGCGAACCCCGACCACGCCGGCACCGGCCTCGCGAGCCCCATCAGCGTGAAGTGGGCCGGGTTCGCCGAGCTCTTGATGGGCGGCATCGACAAGCTTCCTGCGCGCTCGGGCTACGCGCTGGCGATCGCCGCGGTGCTCGCGGTGCTGATTACCCTCGGCGAGACGACCCGCTTCAAGAACTACCTGCCGTCACCCACGGGCATGGCGCTCGGCATGCTGATTCCCGCGATGTACGTCGTGCCGATGGTCGTCGGGGCGTACATCCAGCTGGTGTGGAGCAAGGTCGCTCCGAAGCACGAGGAGGCCTACAACACGCCGCTCGCTTCGGGCTTCATCGTCGGTGAAGCGATGGTGGTGCTCATCGTCGCGCTGCTGGTGATGTTCGGCATTCTCGGCGCACAGGGCTGACGTTGCCCGTCGTCTACCAGCCCGACTTCTTGCTCGCCGGGCAGGAGCTTCGCGCGAACGCGTCGCTCGCGGTCGGCGACGACGGACGCATTCTTGCCGCTGTTCCTCAGGGATTGAAGGTCATCAAGCTGCCGGGCAAGTTGATGCTGCCGGGCTTCGTCAACGCGCACAGCCACGCGTTTCAGCGGCTGCTGCGTGGGCGCACCGAGTACGTCACGAAAGGCGACGACTTCTGGTCGTGGCGCGAGCTGATGTACCGCTGCGCGAATTCGCTTTCTCCGGAAGGCGTGTACACGGCGTCGCGGCAGGCGTTCGTCGAGATGGCGCTGTCGGGCATCACCACCGTCGGCGAGTTCCACTACCTCCACCACCGTCCTGACGGCACGCTCTACTCGGACGTGCACGAGATTGCGAAGCACGTGATTCAGGCAGCACGGGACGTCGGGTTGCGCATCGCGTTGCTTCGGGTCGGCTACGCGCGCGCAGGCTTCGAGGTCGCGGCCAATCCCCTGCAGCGCCGGTTTCTCGACCCGGACGCTTCGACGTATCTGCAGCGCACGTTCGACCTTCGCGCGGCGGTTCAGACGGAAGGCGTGACGGTCGGCTTCGCGCCGCACTCGGTTCGCGCGGTGCCGAAGTCCTGGCTCGAGGCCGTCGCGGGGCTCAAAGACGAAGTGGTTCACCTGCACGTGGCCGAACAGCCCGCCGAAATCAAAGCGTGTCTTGCCGAGCACGGGCGCCGCCCGGTCGAGCTGCTCAACGACCTCGGCTTGCTGCACCCGAAGATGACCGCGGTGCATGCGATTCATCTGTCGCCCGACGAGGTCGCGCTCTTCGGGGCAGCCCACGCCAACGTCTGCGCGTGTCCCTCGACCGAGAGAAACCTCGGCGACGGTGTGATTCCCGCGGACGCGCTGCTGGCCGCGGGCGTCGAGGTCAGCCTCGGGTCTGACAGCCAGGCCGACATTCACCTGCTCGACGACGCGCGGCAGCTGGAAGGCCACCTGCGCCTGGTGCGCGGCCGGCGCGCGGTGCTCGACGACGGGGCGGGGACCATCGACGGGCTCGCGCGCCGCCTGCTGCGCTGCACGAACGTCGCGGGCGCACGGAGCCTGGGGCTGAACGTCGGCACGCTCACTGCCGGAATGCCCGCCGACTTCGTCACGCTCGATTTGAATCACCCGTCGCTCATTGGCGCTCCCGCTGCGGCCCTGCTTCCTGCCGTCGTCTTCGGAGCGTCTTCGGCGGCGGTCAGCGAGGTCGCCGTCGCAGGAAAGTTGATCGTCGTAGACGGTCGTCACCCATTGACCGAAGGAATCGGGCGAGACTTCGCCGCGCTGGTGGCCAGAACATGACTCCCCTCGAGACTTTGCTGACGCAGCTGGTGGCCATCGATTCGACGTCGACGCGCCCGAACGCGCCGATGCTGGACGCGCTCGAGCCGCGGCTCAAAGCGCTGGGCTTCCGCACCGAACGCCACGCGTACAACGACGAAGCCGGCGTCGCGAAGGCGAACCTGCTCGCGTCGTTTGGTGAGGGAACGCCCGAGCTCGCCCTCGTCGGCCACACCGACTGCGTGCCCTTCGACCCCGAGTGGAAGGAAGCGCTGACGCTCACGCGCAAAGACGGGCGCCTCTACGGCCGCGGCTCGTGCGACACGAAAGCGTTCGTTGCGTGCGCGGTGCTCGCGGCCGAAGCAACGAAGGGCAAAGTGAAGAAGCCGCTGCTGCTGTGCTTCACCGCGGACGAAGAAGTCGGCTGCTTCGGCGCCAAGCAGCTGGTCAGCGCGAAGCTGGGCAAGAGCAAGCGCGCCATCGTCGGCGAGCCCACGTCGCTCACGCCCGTGCGCGCGAACAAGGGCTACTGCCTGGCCGAGGTCGAGGTCGGCGGGAAGGAAGGCCACAGCGCGTATCCCGACACCGGCGCCTCGGCGATTTTCCGCGCCGCGCGTTTCCTCAATCGCCTCGAGCGCTACAGCAAAGAAGACCTCAAGGCCGAGACCGACTCGGACTTCTCACCCCCGAGTACGACGGTGAACGTCGGCGTCATCTCGGGTGGCAAGGCGAAGAACGTCATCCCCGGACACTGCAAGTTCACCTTCGAGTGGCGCCCGATTCCGAATCAGCCCGTCGAGCACGTGCTGCGCGAAGCCGAGAAGCTGGGTGACGCGTGCCGCGCCGAAGAGCCCGGCTTCGCGCTGACCATCAAGCCGCTTCGAATGGACAGGGGCTTCGCGACGCCGCCCGAGCACGACCTGGTGCAGTTCCTCGTCGGCGTCAGCGGAAACCAGCCCGTCACCGTCGCGTTCGGCACCGAAGGTCCGCAGATGGTCGAGCTGGGAAGTGTGCCGGTGGTGTTCGGGCCCGGCGACATCAAGCACGCGCATCAGACGGGCGAGTTCGTGCCGGTCGACGAGCTGCACCGCTGCGCTGAAGTGCTCGAGCAGGCGATTCTTCATTTCTGCGGGTGACGACGATGAGTGACGAGCCGGACATCATGGAGCCCACCCTGTGGCGCAAGAACGGGTGGACCGCGAAGGTCATCAAGAACGACGACGATGATGGCTGGGCCGTCGAGATTCGCAAGGCCGGCATGTCCGAGCCCGCGCTGGTCAGCCCGTGGGTGATGGGCCGCGACAAGAAGAACCCAAAGCCCTTCGACGCCAACGCCTTTGCGACCTTCGTGAAGACCGCGTCCGAAGTGCTCGACCGTTCGGCGACCCAGCGAGACGCGGCACTGAAGAAGAAGTGCGACGTCGCGTGGGATGGCCGTTGGTACAACGTCGTCCTCGAGCAGATTCCCGACGAGTACGAGCCGCACGCGTTCCTCTCGGCCACCGACGACGCCGGGCAGACCGTCGCGAAGTTCCGCGTCGCTTCGACCTTCAAGTTCACCCGCGACTTCGCCAATGCCTGGGCGCAGGGCGGGTTCGCCGAGCCCTGATAAGGTCTTTCGCGCTCGATGCGGTACCTCTTCCCCCTCACCGCGCTGATGCTCACTGCCTGCCCGGGAAGCCCCGGAGGCAGCGACGCGGGCACCGACGACGCCGGCTTCGACGCGGGACCCGTCGCCGCGTGCGTGACGAGCGCGGATTGCACCGACGGTGTGTGCCGTGGCGTGACGTGTACTTCGGCGGCGCTCTGCACCGACGACATCGAGTGTGGCCTGGGCGAAGACTGCGTCGACGGCGCGTGCCGCTTCACGGGCTGCGCGAAGGACTCTGACTGCGCCAGTGGCGCCTGCCGGAAAGACGTCTTCACCTGCGCCGAGTGCGGCAAGAATTCCGATTGTCCGACCACGCGGCCCGTCTGCGATGCGAGCAACAAATGCGTGCAGTGCAGCACCGACGCGCAGTGCAGCCCGCCGGGGCCGGGACACTGTGACGCCGCGTCGGGCGCGTGCGTGCACTGCCTCGAAGACAAGCACTGCCCCAACGGCCTCAGCTGCGGAACAGGCCGCCTCTGCTCGGGCGCGAAGCTCAACCAGCTGTGTCCCATGGGCACTGCCTGCGACTCGGGCCTCATCTGCGTCTCGCTGGGCGGCGTGAACACCTGCCTCAACGGCTGCAGCTTGAGCGCGCCCGCCTGCAAGGCGAACGAGATTTGTTACAAGCTGACGTACTCAGGAGGCAGCGGCCTGGTGTTCGACCAGGGCGGCCCGATTGGCGTCTGCTACCTGCCGCAGCAAGCCGCGAAGGGTTACCGCGACGCGTGTACGCGGCAGGCCGCCAGCGTCTCGACCAGCAACTGCCAGCCGAACCTCACCTGCATCCCCGACTCGCCGACCGTCAGCGTGTGCCGCACGTTCTGCGATCAAAACGTCTCGAACGCATGTCCACCGGGCGAGAAGTGCCACCCGTTCAAGGGCGACTTCAACGGCCGCCTCTACGGCCTCTGCTACCCTGACAACGGCTGGGGCGACGCATGCGTGAACGACTCGACCTGCAAAGCCAACCAGTCGTGCACGCCCTACGAAGATCCATCTGCCGGCGATGACCTGTCGACCGTCTGCCAGTTCGCGGTGGGCCGCGCGCCGGGCCTCGCGCCATGCAGGAACACGCCCCTTCCCGATGGCGGCACGCTGCCCGCCGACAAGGTCTGCCAAAGCGGCGCATGTCAGGCCGACCCGCTTCTCTCGAGCGCGAAGTTCTTCTGCTACTCGGCGTGCAAGTCGAACAGCGATTGCAGTGTCGCGGGCCGCACGGGCATCTGCGACGGCGACTTCGTCTTCCCCGCGGGAGCTTCGACGGGGAAGGTGAAAGGGTGCCGCCCGCAGTGCGCGTCCCATGCGTCCTGCGCGGAGTACGGCGCCGGCATCACCTGCCGCAGCCGCTACGTCTCGGGCTTCACGCCTTCGTTCGCGACCAGCTGCGCGCCGCAGTTGAACGGCGGCGTCGGAGGAACGGCATGCACCACCAACGCCCAGTGCCGTTCGGGCTTCTGTCTCATCGACGACGGCCGCGCGTCGCGCCGGAAGGGGATCTGCGCCGAGGCGTGCACGGCTTCTTCCGATTGCTCTGACGCAGGTTCGCCCGGCGGGCCGATTGATTGTCTCGACACCGCGTTCATCGGCTTCGTCGGCTACGACAGCGTCCCGAATACGACCGACGACGTGGTGCTGCGCGCGAAGCTCTGCACCGGCAGCGCCTGCGCGTCGGACGAAGATTGCGGCGACGGAGGCTCGACCTGCGTCCCCGACGTCGACCCCGCCGATGCCGGACGTCTGCTTGCGTTGCGCTGCCGCCCGCCGCACGCCACCGGTTTTCTTCCCGGTGCGAGCACCTGCTTCCAGGACTCCGATTGCATCTCTGGCGTCTGCGGAACGCTGCAGGCACCGTCGACCGGCTCCGGCCGGGCGTGTCTTCAGTCGTGCACCGCGACCACCGCGTGTCCCGGCACGTCGACCTGCCGCATCGGCGGAATGCGCGTGCAGACCTCGTTCACGTCTTTCAGCTTCAACGCCTGCGCCCCGTGAAAACCATGGCTGCCAAAAAGAAGAAGACCGTCGTCGCGAAGAAGAAGAAGCCCGCGGCCCCGCGCCGCCGCAAGTCACCCGAGTCCCCCGCCGTGCTCGAAGGCATCGACCGTTCAGGCAAGCAGAGCGCCGCGCGTGAGATGTCGTGGGCCGAGTTCGATCGCATCGTTCAGCAACTGGGCCGCGACCTGCAGAAGAAGTTCAAGCCGGATGCGGTGGTCGGCGTGGCGCACGGTGGCGTGTTCGTCGGTGGAGCGCTCGCGAGTGCGATGAAGGTCGAGTTCTACCCCGTGCGGATTTCGCGGCGCAGCCGGGACCAGGGCGTGTCGGCCGCTCCGAAGTTGTCGGGCGTGATGCCGAAGGCGCTGAAGGGCCGGCGCGTCGTCATCGTCGACGACATCGCGGCGTCGGGTGACACGCTCGAGCTCGCGACTGAGCTGGCCGACAACGTGGGCGCGAAGGCGGTCGCAACCACAGCGCTGGTGTGCCGGCCGAAGGGGTTTGCTCCGGATTTCTTCTGGGAAAAGTCGGGCAACTTCTTCGTCTTCCCCTGGGACTACGACCTGTCGACAGACCAGCGGTTCCGGGCGCTGATGTGATTGTCGGCACCGCGGGTCACGTCGACCACGGGAAGACCGCGCTCGTCAAAGCGCTGACTGGCATCGACACCGACCGGCTGCCGGAAGAAAAGAAACGCGGCATCACCACCGAGCTCGGCTTCGCGCACCTCGTCCTTCCGGGCGGGCGCACCGTCGGCGTGGTCGACGTGCCGGGCCACGAGAAGTTCGTCAAGGCGATGGCGGCCGGAGCAGGCGGCGTCGACGTCGCGCTGCTCGTCATCGCCGCTGATGAAGGCGTGATGCCGCAGACGCGCGAGCACGTCGACATCTGCAGTTTGCTCGGCGTTCGCTCAGGCGTGCTCGTCGTCACGAAGTCGGACTTGCTGCCCGGGCTCGGGGCTGGGTGGCTGGCGATGATCGAGGCCGATGTTCGCGGGCTCGTCGCCGGGACTTTTTTACAGGACGCTTCGCTGGTCGCCGTCAGCAGCAAGACGGGTGAGGGGCTCGACGCGCTGAAGGCGCTGATTGCCGAGCAGGCCCATGCCTCGATGTCTCTGGGGATGAACGGAGGCCCGGCGTTTCTTCCCGTCGACCGCGCGTTCTCGATGAAGGGCTTCGGCACGGTGGTGACGGGCACGCTGCTCTCGGGCCAGCTCGCCGTCGAAGACAGCGTCTCGCTGCTGCCCGGGCTTCCCGGCCCGTTCCGCGTGCGCTCGATGCAGATGCACTCGGCTTCGGTGCAGAAAGCGGGGGCCCAGGAACGTGTCGCGCTGAACCTCACCGACGTCGACGCGAAAGACGTGAAGCGCGGGATGGCGGTCGTGCGTGCGGGCGAGCTGCTGCCGGCGCGCGTGCTCGACGTCGAGCTGACCCTGCTCGCCTCCGTCCCCGAGCCGCTGCCGCGACGAAGCCGGCAGCTGCTGTCACTGGGCACCGCGCACGTCGAAGTCTCGGTGCGGCTGCTGGAGGTCGACGGGCTGCGCCCCGGAGAAACGTGCTTCGCGCAGCTGCGTCTCGCCACGCCCCTGGCCTCGCTGCCGAACCAACGCTTCATCCTTCGCGGCTCTCGCGCGCTCGAAGGCCGGGGCGCAACCATCGCCGGCGGCCGCGTCCTCACGCTCAACCCCGGCCGTCGAAAGCGCGGCGCGGCCGACAAGCTCGAGGCGTTCGCTGCAGCCGATGCCGACGCGCGCATCGCCTGGCTGCTCACCGA
>JAYUXE010001136.1:0-2985 GCA_043753165.1 Archangiaceae bacterium
CCGGACGGCAGCCGGCCCGTCGAGGCGATCGCGCTCGCTGCGAAGCAGATGGTGGCGCGGACGCCGGTCGGCAAGCTGAACGCCACGAAGGCGCTGCAGCATGAGCGTCGAGCCGCGAACATCGCCGTGCGTGAGCTCGCGAAGGGGAACTTCGGCGAAGTGCTGGTGCAGAAGCATCGGCAGCTGCTCGCGATGTACACGTACCGCGAGACGCAGAAGGCGATCGAAGAGCGCGATTCGTTTGTCGACCTGGCAAAGGTGCTCAGCAAGCAGCCATCGCGCGAGCGGCTGGGACTTGCGAGCCCCATCTACCGCGACGCTGTCGACTTCCTACTGGAGGCGTTCGGGCTGAAGGAAGTGCCGGCGGCGCCGACGCAGGGCGACCTCGACGCGGCCGTGGGGCTGCTGGGCGACGACGCCGCGACCGTTGGCTTCGACATCGACGAACTGAAGGACCTGCTCGCACGGCGCGGGATGAACGGCTGGGCTGATCTGCCGCTGGAACGTCTGCGGGTGCTGAGTGTCGCGCTGCGGAACTTTCAGGCCGCCGCTCAGGGGCGGAACACCGTCATCGGGGCAGAGCGGAAGGCCGAGAAGCGCGCGGTCGTGGCGGACCTCATCGCCGAGTGGGAGAAAAACCAAAACCGCAAGGCTGCGCCTGGCACAGAGGAAAGCGACACACTGCTCGAGAAGGCCGGCGGCGCGGTCAATTTCCTCGACGGCGCCCTGCTGCGCCCGAACACAATGCTCGGCGACCTGGCTGGCGGCGACCTGAATGGTCCAACGCACGAGTTCATCATTCAGCCCCTGCGCAACGCGAAGCACGCGGAGGCGGATCTGCTGAACAACGTCGCGGCGAAGGTGATCGGCGCATTCGAGGCGGTGCCGAAGTCCGTCCGCGCGCGCTTCATGGAGAAGTTCGACGGCGTGGCGGCCTTCCCCGGGCATCGCCCCGACTTCCAGCCACCGCGGCGCCGCTACGAGTTGCTGATGATGCTGCTGAATTCCGGCAACGCCTCGAACCTCGAGCGCCTGCTGGTCGGACGCGGCATCACCTACGACCAGCTGAACGCCGCGCTCAACACCCTCACGAAGGAAGAGCTCGATTGGGCGCAGGGAATCTGGGACGCGAACGAATCGCTGCGCCCGCTGGCGTTCGCGCTCGAAGAGCGGGACTCAGGCGTCGCGCCGCCACGCATCGAGCCGCGCGAGCTCGTGCTGGCCGCCGGCAAGCTGAAGGGTGGCTACATGCCCGCCGTATACGACCGCCGGGTCGAACAGGCGGGAGAGCGCCAGGCGGCGCAGGTGCTCGCGTCTCTCTTCGACCCCAGCTACACCCGTGGCGGCACAGCGCAGGGGCACCTGCAGAAGCGCACCGAAGGCTTCACCGGGTGCATCAGCCTGTCACCGGGCGTCATCTATGGACACATCGGCCAGGTGGTGCACGACATCGCCTTCCGCGAAGTGCTCAAGAGCGTGGGCGGCCTGGTGCTCGACAAAGAGCTCGACGCCGCCCTGAAGCAGCGACTGGGTGACGGGAAGGCCACGCAGTTCCTGCAGTGGGTGAAAGACATCGGCTCGATGCGCGGACAGATGAGCGCGGCGATGTCGGGGTTCAACACCATCGCCAGCTGGATGCGCGGCAACATGGCGCCAGCGGTGCTCGGGTGGTCTCAGACGACGGCGATCGGCGATCTCGCCAACCTCCCGACTGCGGTTGCGGCAACGCCACTGAAGATGCGCTTTCTCGGCGCGGGGCTGTCCGAATTCGTGCGCGATCGCGAGGGCTCGCGGGCGTTCGCCCTGTCGAAGAGCGGCGAGCTGCGCTTTCAGGCGGACACGCTGCAGCGAGACTTCGCGAAGAACGTAAAGAAGCTCACGGCGCGAGGGCCCCTCGCCCGCGGCCCGCTCGCCTGGTGGAAGGACCACGCCTTCGTCTTCATGGAGATGTCGTCGGCCGCGACCGCGACTCCCATCTGGCTGGGCTCGTACCGTCAGGGCCTGCGCGCCGGACTCGCCGATGCGGACGCGGTGAAGTTCGCCGACGACATTCTGAACCAGTCGTTCCCGTCGCACTCGCCCGTCGACCAGGCAGCCATCCTCCGCGACAAGGGCTTCTGGGGGATGTCGACGATGTTCTACGGGTACCTCAACACCGCGTACAACATGCAGCACGTCATCCTTCGGCCGATCTTCAATCGCGAATTCTCGCAGTCGAGCGGCGGCAAGAAGGCGGCGACGATCGCCCGCGCCTCTGGCTCGATGTTCGCCTTCTATCTGGCGTATTCGGTTCTCGGCGAGCTGCTGATGGGTCGCGGCCCGGAAGCCGGGGACGACGACGAGGAAGACGACGACGTGAAGCTCGGTCGAACGGGAAATTGGCTGATGCGCAAGATGCTCGTCGCGCCGCTGGCGACGCTGCCCTTCGAGGCCGGCGCGATCGTCGAGCGCGGGCTGATGCACAAGCAGTCCAGTGTCCGCGCCGCGCCGATCAACGCGTACCAGAAGGAACTTGGCGACGCGGTGATGCGAGTCTTCGACGGCGACACGGAGGTCGAGAAGAAAATCCTCTCGACGGCAAAGATTCTCGGCATGACGTTCGGTATTCCCACGCGCCCAATCGGAACCACCGGCAAGTACATCTACGACTCGCTTAACGGCGCCGAGCCGCAAAGCCCGGCGGACGTCGCTTCAGGCCTCATCTACGGCAAGCGGGCGGGCCAGGCCCAGAACCCCATCACTTTCGTGACGGACGACTAGGAAACGCCCAGGTCGCAATCGCCAAAGCCATCCCGGCACATACGCCAACCAACATCATCCACGCCCACTTCGGCGCCTCCGCGTCTCGCTTGAGATCGTCGAAGGCAAGGCCGGTGGCGGTGACCAGCAAGCAGGCGACCAGTACAACGGCGTGGGGCCAGAGTCGTCGCATGGCGGCTGACGCTACGGCCCCGCGTCGCGCTCCACAACGACACGGCCGTTCAG
>JAYUXE010001137.1:0-2984 GCA_043753165.1 Archangiaceae bacterium
CCCATTCGCGTGATGTTCCCTGTCGCCGAGCGCGACGACGAAACCCGCATCGGCGACATCCTCGTCCCTACCGTCGGCGGCGGCCGAGTGCCATTGCGCGACGTCGCGCACATCGAACGCGCGCTCGGCCGGGCGAACATCAACCGTGAATCGAACAGCCGGCTGCTGGCGCTGAAGTTCAACGTCGAAGGCCGCGACATGGGGTCGGTGATCAAGGAAGCGATGGCGGTCGTGAAGCGCGACGTCGTTGTCCCCGAAGGCAACTTTCTCACCTGGGGCGGTGAGTTCGAGAACCAGCAGCGTGCGCTGGGCCGCCTGGCGGTGATCGTACCGCTGTCGTTCCTGGTCGTGTTCGCGCTGCTCTACCTGGCGCTCGGCTCGGCGCGCAGTGCGGCGGCGGTGCTGCTGGCGGCTCCGTTTGCGATGAGTGGCGGTGTGCTTGCGTTGGCCGCCACAGGCATTCCGTTGTCGGTCAGCGCGGCGGTCGGCTTCATCACCCTGCTCGGCCAGGTCTGCCTCGCGTCGCTGTTGGTGGTGAGCGCGGTGGATGCGTTGCACCAGCAAGGGGTTCCGTTGATGACCGCGCTGGTCGACGGCACTGCGGGCCGGTTCCGCGCGGTGTTGATGACGGCGATGTTGGCGATGTTGGGGCTGATGCCCGCGGCGGTGTCATCGGGCGTCGGCAGCGAGACACAGCGGCCCTTCGCGGTCGTGATCATCGGTGGCCTCGTCACCGCGGTCGCCGTCACGCTGTTCGTGTTGCCGTCGCTGTACAGCGTCATCGTCGGCACGAAGCCACGGCGCCTGCCGGATGACGGCGAGCAAGACATCTTGCTCGCCGACGAGCACGAAGCGAGGGCTGCATGAGCGCGCTCGTTCTTCTTCTTCTTGCGGCCGCTCCCGGGCTGCCCCCGGACGTGGGGCTCGCGCAGGCGTTGGGTCTGCTCGAGACGCAAAGCCCGCGGACGGCGGCCGATCGCGCCGAGGTCGACCTCGCGGCGGCAGACCACATCGGGGCGGGCGCGTGGCCAAACCCGACATTCTCCTACGGGGGCCAGCAGCTGGCGCAGGGCACGAACACCGGCTCTTCGATGCAGCACCAGTTTGCGGTGGAACAGCCGCTGCTGCTCTTTGGTCAGCGGGGGGCCCGGGTCGAAGCCGCGGCGCTGAATGTGACCGCAGAGAAGGCGCGAATCGCGGCGACGCTGGCAGAACGCCGGCTCGCGGTGAGGCAGGCCTTTGCTGCGTTGGTCGCGCGGCAAGAGCAGCAGCGGCTCGTTTCCGAAAGTCTGGCGGAGCTCGAGAAAGCGGGGGGGGTGGTAAAGGCGCGCGCGGCGGCGGGCGATCGCAGCGCGTACGACGTCGCGCGGGTCGAAGCCGAGACGTTGTCGCTGAAGGTCGATGGCATGAACGCGACGGCCGATGTGTCTGACGCAGCGGGAAAGCTGTCCGTGGTGCTCGGCTTTCCGAACTGGCGGCCGCGCGCGACGGGCACGCTCGAACCGGAAGGCATCGGCACGGATGCGGCGCAGCTGTGGGACACCGCGGTGAAGCAGCGGCCGTCTTTGCAGTGGGCGCGTGATCGGGAAGCCGCAGCGCGGGCAAGCCTGATCGCTGCCCGAAGAGATCGTCTGCCCGTCCCTGCCATTTCAATCGGAGCGGTCGTCACCCGCGACGCCGAAAGTGTCGCCGCGATGTGGGGCCTGTCGATGCCGCTGCCGATCTTCGATCGCAACCAGGGACCCATCGCGCACGCATCGGCCGCGGTGCAGGTGAACGCGCTGCGAGGTGAGGCCGAGACCGCCGAAGCGCGCGCCGAGCTCGACCGAACGCTGGCCGTGTACGTCGAACGCCGCGCGGCCGTGGCGAGCCTCGAGCGCATGCCCGCGCTGCGACAGATGGCGGAAGACGCGTACCGCGAAGGTCGGTCGAGCATCCTCGAGCTGCTCGATGCGCTGCGTTCGCTGAAGGAGCTTCGGTTGCTTCAGCTGCAGCAACGCGAGAGCGCGAAGAAGGCCGAGGCCGAACTGATGGCGGCTGCCGGGCTGTAGACATGACGTTCGGCACCAATGGCATCGCGACCAGCGGGGGCGGCGCATCGTGGTCCACACAGACACCCAGCCCGTTTCAGCAAACCCGGCTGTGATCTTCGGATCCGTGGCGATCGCCCCCTAAGCTTGCGCGGATGAAGAGGCTCACCCGCAGTCTGTATCTACAGGTGCTGGTGGCGGTGGCGATCGGCGCGCTGGTCGGCCACCTCTTCCCAGCGTTCGGCGCGTCGCTGCAGCCGCTGGGCGAGGCGTTCATCAAGGCAGTCAAGATGCTGATCGCCCCCATCGTCTTCACGACGGTGGTGACGGGCATCGCGAAGATGGGCGACCTGGGGAAGGTCGGCCGCGTGGGCCTGAAGGCCTTCATCTATTTCGAGGTCCTCAGCACCCTGGCGATGGCGATCGGCCTCGTGGTCGGCAAGGTGGTGCAGCCGGGCGTGGGGATGAACGTCGACGCGAAAACGCTGGATGCGTCGGCGATCGCGAAGCTCACCAGCACCCCGCACGCGAAGAGCACGACCGAGTTTCTGCTGAACATCATTCCGCACGATGTCGCCGATGCGTTCGCGAAGGGCGAGATTCTGCAGGTGCTCTTCTTCGCGATCCTCTTCGGCATCGCGCTGGCGATCTTGAAGGAAAAAGGGGCCGGCATGCTGCACTGGCTCGACGACCTCGGGCACGTGCTGTTTCAAATCATCGCGATCGTGATGCGGTTCGCTCCGATTGGAGCATTCGGTGCGATGGCGTTCACCGTCGGCAAGTTCGGCATCGCCACGCTGTTGAGCCTGGGGCAGCTGATCGCCACCTTCTACGCAACCGCGGTGCTGTTCGTGATCATCATCCTCGGGCTGGTGATGCGGTGGACGGGGCTCGGGCTCTTCAAGTTCCTCAAGTACATCCGGGAAGAGATCCTGATCGTGCTCGGCACCTCGT
>JAYUXE010001138.1:0-2980 GCA_043753165.1 Archangiaceae bacterium
ACGCTGTGCACGGACGACACGCTGGGCGAGCGGGTCGAGGCACACTTCGACCGCGCAGTGACGGCCGTCGAGGCGGTGTTGAATGGGCCGCTGCTGAGCAACGAGCCGCGGCTGCAGCGGTCGATCACGCTGCGCAACCCGTACATCGAACCGATTCATCGGCTGCAGGTCGAGCTGTTGCGGCGCACGCGCGAACTTCCGCCCGATGCCGCGCTGCCCGAGCCGTTGGAACGCGCACTAATCCTCTCGCTGCACGGAGTTGCGGCCGGCATGCGGAACACCGGGTAGAAGCCGTCGCATGGAACTGACGGGGCTGGAGTTCGTCGAGCACACCGCGCGGATGCCGTTGATGCAGCTGCCGGTGCGCACGGTGTTCGCGACGGTGCCTGACGGAAGAGTGCTGCTGTCTCCCGCGGCGAGCATGACGGAGTTCGGAAGTGGCGTGACGGACATCGTCGCTCCGACGCTGTTTCACCTGGGCGGCATGGCGAAGGCGGCGCAGGCGCATCCGAAGGCGCGGGTGTGGGGCACCCCAGGCTGCAGAGAGAAGCAGAAGAACGTGAAGTTCACCGGCATCCTCGGCGTCGACGCGTGGCCGCACACGGACGCGATGCCGTGGTTTCCGATCGAAGGAATGCCGAAGGTCGCCGAAGGCGCGTTTCTTCACCGGCCCAGCAAATCGCTGCTGACGTCCGACCTCGCGTTCAACATCACCGACGCGCGCGGCTTCGGGTCGTGGGTCATTCTCTCGATGTTCGGCACCTACCGGAAGTTCGGGGTGAGCCGCATGTTCTTGAAGCTCGTGAAAGACCGCGCGGCGTTCGACGCGTCAATCGCGAAGATCGTGGCGCTCGACTTCGAGCACCTGGTGCCGAGCCACGGCCATGTCGTGGTGAGCGACGGGCGCAGCAAGCTGAACGAAGGGCTGCGCGCGCGCGGTGTGCGCGTCTGAAATCGCAATCAAACCGTCGCTGCCCCGTAGGAACACGACCCCATGCGAGCCATCACTTTCTACACGTACGGCCCTCCGTCGGTGCTGAAGGTCGAGACGCTTCCTGAGCCGGTTCCGCGTGCGGGCCAGGTGCGGGTTCGCGTGAAGGCGTGCGCGATGAACGCGGCCGATTGGCACATCTTGCGGGCGCAGCCCTTTCCGGCGCGGCTGGCGGTCGGTTTGTTCAAGCCGAAGCACAACGTGCTGGGCTGCGATCTCGCGGGGGTCATCGAAGCGGTGGGTGAAGGCGTGACGCGCTTCGTGCCGGGCGACGAGGTGATGGGCGAGCTGGGCAGCAGCGGTTGGGGCGCGTTTGCCGAGCAGGTGTGTGCGCCCGAGAACGTGCTGACCAAGAAGCCGTCGAACATCAGTTTCGAGGAAGCAGCTGCGGCGCCGCTGGCGGGGGTGACGGCGCTGCAGGCGCTGCGAACCATGGCGCGCGTGCAGAAAGGCGAACGCGTCGCGGTGAACGGCTCGTCGGGCGGCGTGGGCACGTTCGTGGTTCAGATCGCCCGCGCAATGGGCGCGAAAGTGACGGCCATCTGCAGTGCCGGCGGCGCTGACCTCGCGCGGTCGCTGGGGGCCGAGACCGTGGTCGACTACGCGACCACCGACTTCACTGCAGGCGGCGCGCAGTACGACGTGATCATCGCCGCGAATGGCTACCAGCCGATCGGCAACTACAAGCGCGCGCTCGCTGCAGGTGGCCGCATGGTGATGACGGGCGGCGCGGGGAAACAGATGGCCGAGGCGATGTTCCTGGGCCCGATCACTTCGATCGGCAGCGGCAAGCGGCTTGGGTTCCTCTCGATGAAGAGCAACCTCGACGACCTCGAGTTCCTGCGCGATCGGCTGGCCGACGGCTCGGTGAAGTCGGCCATCGATCGAACCTACCCATTCGAGAAGACCGCGGAAGCGCTGGCGTACCTCGAGGAAGGGCATGCGCGCGGAAAGGTCTCGATTCAGATCGCCGCACCCCGCACCGCCTGACGTCTTTGCCGCGCGTTCGACAGACGTGAAACGCGCCCGTCGCATTGGTCTAAGTTGCCGCGGATGCTCGCGCTGCTGACCGTCGTTCTCATTGCCCAGGCGCGCGTGCAGCCGATTCCCGCGTGCCAGCCGAACACCTTCGTGCAGGTGGGCGAGTCCCGTTCGATCAAAGGCAGGCCCGTGAGCCAGACACCCGCGGTCGCCGGGGTGAAGGCGGGCAAGATTACGGGGCTCGCTGTGGGGTGGGCCGAGCTGAAGGGAGCCCCCAAAGGCGAGCCTTCGGTGGTGTGCGTCTACGAAGGAAAAGCGACGGAACATTGTGGGCTCTGCGGACTGCCGCTGTCGGTGAAGTTCGATTCGACCGTCGAGCTGGTCGGCGAGTACCCGGACCTCGACGGGTGGAAGAAGGTGCACGCGATCTCGCTGCGCACGGGTCTGCGCGCGCCACCCGCCCCGCTCGCGTTTGCTGAGAAGGTCGTCGAGGTGGCCAACGCCGCGCTGGCAGACGCGTCGGTCGCGCCACGACTCACCCTCGTCGCTGCGATGCCCGTGCTCGACCCGCTGCCGAAAGACGACAAGGAAAGCGCTGCGGCGTCGGCCGCGCTCGCCGCCCACCTGCCGCTGCTGCTCGAGTTGCTCGCCCGATGACGATGCTCGCGACCCTGTTGTCGTTGACGCTCGGCATCCCCGACTGCGTGCCTGCGTGCCCGTTGCCCGAAGGTTGGCAGTCCATCAACCTCGGCGTCGGAATGCAGAAGGTGATGACCGTGCCCCATGCCGACAAGGTGACCGTCGAAGGCGAATCGGTGCAGCTCAAGGCCATCGGCAACGACCAGTACCTGTTCATCGGAACCGGCAGCGGCGTCGGCCGGGTGCGTTTCGCCACCGCGAAAGGTGAGCTGCGCTACCGGGTGTGGGTGAGGCGGCTCGACCCCGACAGCTGCGGTTGGTTCAAGCCTTCCGTCTACGACTTCCTGCCCTGCGAGGCGGGGTTCGACG
>JAYUXE010001139.1:0-2978 GCA_043753165.1 Archangiaceae bacterium
GCTCCGGTCACGATCGCGTCGATTGACGTCTCGCGCTTGAAGTCGGCCAGGTAACGGCCGGCGGCGTCGCGGGTCGGAAAGCGGCCCATGCGGACGCGGTACCAAGTGCCCTTGGCAGGAAGCGTGGCCTCGACGATGAAGGGCGCGTAGCCCTTGTCGCGAAGGTTGGCGGCGAAGCGGTCGGCCTCGCCGCGATCCTGAAAGGCGGACAGCTGCAGGGTGAAGTTGCCGTCGTGGGCGGTCTCAGGCTTCGGCTCGGCGCGCTCGGGCTTCTGGGCGCGGGCGATTGCGTCGCGAAGGGCGCCGGCGTCTTCGTTGATGCGGGTCGGCACGGCTTCGGTCTTCGCCTCGACGACGGGAACTTCGAACGGCTTCTGCGGAACCACGACGGGCTCAGGCTTCGGCTCGGCCACCGCGACCGCGACCGGCTTCGGCGCTTCGATCGGCTTCGCTTCGATCATCGGCTCGGGACGCTTCGTCAGCTCGTCCTGGAAGGTCAGCGAGGCGTCCTTCTTCTGCATCGAGTCCATCGCAGCGGCGCGCTGATCGAGGGCGCTGAGCAGATCGGGAGCGGCGTGCGCGGCGGGATCTTCGGCGGCCAGCTTCTTTCCGACCACGACGCCGAGGGCGAAGACGGCGCTGACGACGATCAGGCCTCCGACCGTCATGCTCACGATCTGCCGGTTATCGATCGACAGCTCGTACTTCTCTTTCATCCGGTGCGAATCACGCATCTTTGGTTTTGGCCTTTGGAATTTCGGTGAGGCGAAGAAACCGGACGGTAGCGCGATGTTTCACACCGTCAACTTCACGCCGATCAGCCGCCGTCGCCTGCGTCTGTTCCACCGTCGCGGCCGGCGTCGGGGATTCCAGCGTCGAAGCCCGCGTCCACGCCTGCGTCCGGCTTGCCGGCGTCGACGCCCGCATCGATGCCTGCGTCCGGTTTTCCGGCATCGACACCCGCGTCCGGCTTGCCGGCGTCCACGCCTGCATCGCGGCCCGCGTCGACGACGGCCGTGCCGCCGCCCGCTCCGCCGGCTCCACCCGCTCCACCGCCGGTGCCTGACATTCCTCCGCCGGTGCCCGTCATCATCATCCCGGTGCCGCCGCCGGCGCCGGTCGTCATCATCATGTGGCCGGCGTCGTAGATGCCGCCGTCGCCCAGTGGCGCGCAGGCACCGGCGCGGCAGGAATCGGTGACTTCGCAGCGGTCGCACTTCACGCCCGCGGCGCCGCACTCGAACAGCCCTGTGCCGGCGAGACATTCACCGTCTTCGTCGCAGCAGCCGGGACAGTTGGTGGGGGTGCAGTTCTTCGGGCTGACGCCGCAGTTGCTGGTCGTGAGCAGAAAGGCGAAGGCCAGGCCGAGTTTGCCGCGCATCGGAAGAGGTTCTACCTCAGACTGACGTCCATCGGGCCGTCGAGCTCGACCAGGGTTCCGGCGCCGAGGTCGAGGGTGGCTTCGGCTCCATCGGGGACGATGAGGCGAACGGTGCGGCCGAGCGAGTAAGTCTTGTCTTCCGGCAGCGCGGCAGTGGCGAGGTCATCGGTCTCGGCAAACACGACCTCGTCTTCGACGGTGATCAGGTACGGCCCTTCGCCGAGGTCACCCGCGTGAACGAACGGGACGCGCGGACGCAGGCTCGGCGGGGGCAGCTTGCGGGGGCCGTCGAGCGGCGCCGTCTTCATCTTCGCGAAGCCGTTCGGGGTGAAGAAGGCGACGAAGTAGTCCCCGCTGGTCGACTCGGGCGCATCGAGGGCGCTCTCGGGGGTGAACTGGTTGTCGCCGTACCGCGGAGCGACGGTGCGCCGCATCGCTTCCACCTTTTCGAGCTTCCCCGCCACGAGCCGGAACCGCGGGATGTTCGTCGACTCGATCTTCGACTCGGTGAGCTCGCCGACGTCGAAGGAGTCGCCCTTCTCTACCCGGTGCAGCGCGGCTCCAAAGCACTCGAGCAAGGCGTCGCCTGAGGCGGTGAGGTGATCCGACGGCATCAGCTTCGCTCCGACGCCCAGCGTGCGTTCTTTCTTGCCGACCGTCATCGTCACCGGAGCAGCCGCCGAGTGAAGGCCGCACACGGGAACTTCAGGCTTTTTCTGACAGCCGAGCAGCGCGACGGCGATCACCGCCAGCGCGGCTCTCACGCGATCCACCCGCCCCCGAGAACGGTCGAGCCTTCGTAGAAGACCGCCGCCTGCCCCGGCGTCACCGCGCGCGCGGGAAGATCGAGCTCGACGGCGTACGTACCCCGCGGCTCTTTCTCGAGACGCGCGGGCGTGCCGCCGTGGCGATGGCGGATGCGAACGGTCAGCGCGCGGCCGATGGGCGCCTTGCCTTCGACCCAGTGCGGGCGAAGCAAATGGAAGCGCTGTCGTTCGGCCTCGACCGCGGGGCCGACGACGACGCGCTGGGTGGTGGAGTCGATTGCCTGGACGTACAGCGCATCCGGCGCGCTGACCCGAAGCCCCTTGCGCTGGCCGATGGTGAACTTGTGAACGCCGTCGTGCTCGCCGAGGACGTTGCCCGCGCGGTCGACGATCTCGCCCTTCGGCTGGGGGCCGGCGACCTTCTCGACGAACTTCGCGTAGTCGCTGTCGGGCACGAAACAGATTTCCATGCTCTCGGGCTTGCTGGACGTGAGCAGCCCGTGGCGTTCGGCGATCGCGCGAACCTCGGCCTTGTTCAGGTGGCCGACCGGAAACGACAGATCCTTCAGCTCGTCCTGGCCGAGGGTGAAGAGGAAGTACGACTGATCTTTCGCCTCGTCGGCGCCGCGCTCGAGCACGTAACGGCCGCCGTCTTCGCGAATCTGGGCGTAGTGGCCGGTGGCGAGGCGAGCGCCGAGGGCGCGGGCGCGCTTGAGCAGGAAGCCGAACTTGACGTCCTGGTTGCAGGCGACGCAGGGGATGGGGGTTCGGCCGTTGAGGTACTGCTGAACGAAGGGGCTGACGACGCGGTCTTTGAAGAGCTCTTCGAC
>JAYUXE010001140.1:0-2975 GCA_043753165.1 Archangiaceae bacterium
GATCAGCACGATCACGCCTTGCGCGCCGTGCGGTGCGCCCTCGAGATGCTGGCCCGCCTCGAGCTTCTCAAAGCGAAGTGGCGCGCGGAAAACTTCCCCGAGTTCGACATCGGCGTCGGCATCAACACCGGCCCGATGATCGTCGGCAACATCGGCTCGGACGTGCGCGTGGACTACACGGTGATGGGCGATGCGGTGAACCTGGCCTCGCGGCTCGAAGGCACGAACAAAGAATACGAGACCCGCATCATCATCAGCGAAGGCACCTACCACCAGGTGCAGGGAAAGGTGATCTGCCGCCGCCTGGGGTCCGTTCGGGTCAAAGGCAAACGCAAGCCCGTGCGCATCTTCGAGGTTCGCGGTCTCGGCACGCCCGATGCCGGGCAGGGCAGGGCGATTGACGCGTTCGAGGTCGCGCTCGACGCCTACGCGCAGCAGCAGTGGGACCTTGCCGAAGCAGGCTTCCAGTCGGTGCTGGGCCAGTGGCCAGACGACCCCCCGAGCCGGCGCTACCTCGAAGAGATTGCGCACCTCAAAGCCGCGCCGCCGGGCCCCGGGTGGGATGGGGTCTACACCGCAGCCACGAAGTAAAGGCGCTCGCCGACAGGCGCCCGGCCTAAGCTTCTCGGAAGGGAATTGACCCCCGCCGCCAGCGAAGGCTTACTCCCGTACACCTAAAGACATGGGCGCCGAAGAAACCCTCTTTCAAAAGTTTGGGAAGGAACAGCCGAAAGGCACCGTGCTCTTCCGCGAGGGGGATCTCGGGAAGGAGATGTTCGTCCTTCAGTCGGGGAAGGTCGCGATCGCCAAGAAGGTGCGCGATGTCGAGAAGGTGCTCGCGGTGCTCGGGCCCGGTGAGTTCTTCGGCGAGATGGCGATCATCTCGAACAAGCCGCGCAACGCGTCAGCGATCGTCGAGGAAGACGCGAAGCTGCTGATCATCGACCCCCGCACCTTCGAAGGCATGATCCGCGGCAACTCGGAAATCGCGGTGCGCATGATCAAGAAGCTGGCCGAACGGCTCTCGGACGCCGACGCCCAGATCGAGAACCTGCTGCTGGGCGACCCGTCGAGCCGCGTCATCCACCACATCCTCAACATCTGCCAGACGCGCGGGCGCCCGGGCGAAGAAGGCATCGAAATCGATTTCCCCGTGAAGGATCTTCCCCGTGAGCTCGCCGTCGGGGAACCTGCGATTCGCTACATGATGCACCGCCTCGAACGTTCGGGCCTCATCGACGTCGCCGGCGACCGCCTCACCGTTCGAGACACCGCGCGCCTCTTCGATTTCCTGCGCTACCTCGAGATGAAGTGGAAGTTCGGAGACCTCTGACGTGAAGCTCCAGGTCCTCGGCTGTCATGGCGGCGAATTGCCCAAGTGCCGCAGCACCTGCTTTCTCGTCGACGGCGTCCTCGCGCTCGACGCCGGGGCCCTGACCAGCACGCTCGATCTCGAAGATCTCTGCAAAGTCGACGACGTGCTGCTCACCCACAGTCACTTCGATCACGTGAAGGATCTGCCGTTGATGGCTGACCTCATCGTCGGCCGCCGCGACAAGCCGGTGCGCATTCACAGCTCGCGCGAGTGCACCGAGACGCTGAAGGCCAACATGTTCAACAACGTGCTCTGGCCCGACTTCACCGCCATTCCCACGAAGAAGAACCCCGTGCTGCAGCTGAAAGCCTTCAAGGCCGGCGCCACGGTGAAGATCGGCAAGTACACCGTAAAGACCGTGCCCGTGAGCCACCCCGTCGAATCGTGCGGCTTCGTCATCACCGACGGCGAGACCACGATGGCGATGTCGGGCGACACCGGCCCCACCGAGCAGCTGTGGAAGGTGCTCAACAAGACCCAGGGCCTCAAGGCCCTGCTGCTCGAGACCAGCTTCCCGAACAAGCTTCAGCAGCTCGCCGACATCTCGGGTCACTTCACGCCCCGGACGCTCGAGCAAGAGCTGACCAAGTTCAAGCGCAACGGCTGCGAGGTGCTGCTGTACCACCTCAAGCCCGCCTTCGTGAGCCAGCTCAAAGCCGAGGTGAAGCATCTGCCGGTGACGGTGCTGGAGCTTGGTGACACCTTCGATTTCTGAGAGTAGTTGAGGGCCACCATGCCCTCGCTCGTCGTCGGAATCGCTGGTGGAACTGCCTCGGGCAAGACGACCGTCGCGCGGAAGATTCACGAGGCGCTGTCGCCGTCGCGCGTCGCCTTCATCGACCAGGATTCGTACTACCGCGACCTGAAGGACATGAGCCTCGAAGACCGCCGCGAGGTGAACTTCGATCACCCCGACGCCTTCGACACCGACCTGCTGGTCAACCACATCAAGCAGCTGAAGGCCGGCAACGCGATTGAGAAGCCCGTCTACAACTTCGTCACCTCGACCCGCGAAGCGCGCACCGTCGCCGTGAATCCCGCCGACATCATCTTGATCGAAGGGATCCTCGTCCTGCACATGGACGCGATTCGCGAACAGCTCGCGTTGAAGATCTTCGTCGAGACGGAAGACGACGTGCGGATCATTCGTCGGCTCACGCGCGACATCAAAGAACGCGGCCGCGACTTCGATCACGTCGTGCACCAGTACTTCAAGCACGTGCGCCCGATGCACATGGGCTTCGTCGACCCCAGCAAGCGCCACGCAGACATCATCGTCCCGCACGGGGGCAACAACGACACGGCGATCGACATGCTGGTCGGCGCGCTGCGGGCAAAGCTGCAGCGAAACGTCAGAACGAGCTGAAGAACTCGGCCAGCTGGCCCTTCATCCGTTCGACGTCGGAGAGCAGGAAGGCGTGCCCGCGTTCTTCCAGCAGCTCGAAGTACCGGGCCTGCGCGCCGGCCGCTTCGAGCGCATGGTAGGTGTCGCGCACGCGGGCCGGCGGCGCGAGGTCATCATGGCTGCCCGCCACCAGCAGCACCTTGCACCGCACCCGCGACAGCTGATCCTTCAGGTCGGCCGCCGCGTACGCCGTCG
>JAYUXE010001141.1:0-2974 GCA_043753165.1 Archangiaceae bacterium
GACGAACCTGGTGGGCAACGCGATCAAGTACGGCCCGCAGAAACCGGTCGTCATCCGGGTCGAAGAAACGGCCACCGACGTGCGGCTCTCGGTGCGAGATGAGGGCATCGGCATTCGACCGGACGACCTGCAGCGGATCTTCGGCCGGTTCGAGCGCGCAGTGCCCACGCAGAACTACGGCGGGCTGGGCCTGGGGCTGTACATCGCCCGGCAGATCGTGGAAGCGCACGGCGGTTCGATTGCCGTGGCCAGCGAGGTAGGCGCCGGCTCGACGTTCACCGTGACGCTGCCGCGCCCTGCTTAGTTCGGCGTGAAGCGGAAGGCCGACTGCGGCACCACGTTCGGTTTGTTCACGCTCTGCACGAGGGCCGTGGTGCCGGCGACGTTCTCGAGCCACACCGTCGCGTTGTTGCCAGTGCCGTAGTTGTTGACCGTGCCGCTGACCATCGCCGCGTAGTGGTATTCGATGACGCCCGTGTCGAAGTATTTGATC
The DNA here is from genome assembly GCA_043753165.1 of Archangiaceae bacterium. Classification (GTDB taxonomy): domain Bacteria; phylum Myxococcota; class Myxococcia; order Myxococcales; family Myxococcaceae; genus JAGSPQ01. The sequence continues at coordinate 494 of JAYUXE010001141.1, forward strand.
TGGAAGTTCAGGTCGTCGCCCGTCGGGGACGGGAAGCCGTACCGTTCGTAGTGGCTCCACTGGAAAATCCAGTGCGCGCCCGGGTTGGCCGGGTCGACGCCCGCCGCGACGCGCCGGACGTAGACGTTGCTGTCGACGGCTCCGGTGGAGTCGAGGTCATCCCAGAAGATGGCCACGGTGGCCCCGGCGGTTCCAGTCGTTGCCGTGCTCGGAAGGTCTCGGTTGCCGGTTCCCGAGTCGGTGGTCGGTTTGAAGCGCAGGAAGCCGTTCGTGCTCACCGCCACGGTGGTCTGCGGCGTACCGAAGAAGGGCACGGGCGCCGACGAGATGTCGAGGGCGAGCACCACCGAGTCGCCGGTGGTGTGCAGGGTGCCCGTGGTCGTGATGTCGAAGTAGCTGACGGGAATCGACTGCAGGACGTAGCCAAAGCAGCTGCCCGCGGTGCCGGGCGTGCCCTTCTGCTGCGGCGTCTGGGTGCCGAAGCTGGTCGCGCTGCTGCAACGAATCGGGTGCGGCGCGGTGGTGGCGACATCTGTGGACGAGAGGAAGTCGCCGTTCTGGACCCCAACGCTCACGCCGGCCCCGCCGTTGTTCGCCGTCGCCGAGTTCCACGCGGAAGTCGTGGTGTACGTGCCGAAGCGCAAGGTCAAGCTGCCCGCCGGCTGCGGCATCGAGAACGCGGTGCCGTACTGGTAGGTGGTCGCGACGTTGTCATTCAGTGGGCCGCTGGCCGACTGTCCAATCACCACCGCCGAGCCCGGAGCGACGACGATCGACGAAGCGATCGTGTGCGACAACCCCGCGGCAAAGTCGATGGTCCAGCCATTCAGGTTGATGGGCCCGGACGCGCGGTTCGTCACTTCGAACCATTCGCCCGTCGTGTCGATCGCCGCGTTCGGCTGATACAGCACTTCGGAAATCTGCACGTCGCCCGCGTTCACGAACGTCGGCGGCACGTACAGCGCCTTCAGGTAGCCGGCCCCGAGCTTCAAGAAGCCACCGAGCTGGCCCGCGGTCGTCGCCGTCACCGAGACAGGCGAAGAGACGGGGCCGAAGAGGGTGAGACCCACGGCCGATGCCGCGCCCGTCGCAGCGAGCCCGCTGATGGCGCCCTGCGCGCCGATGACGGGCGTCGCGACCGCGGTGGTGGTGAGGGTCTTGTACTCGAAGGACACCACGCCGGTCTGATGCACGCGGCCCTGAAAGGTCAGCACGCTGGACGCGTCGCCTTTGATGCGCACCTGGTCGAACTGAACGACGAGCACGCGTTCGGGCGCGTCGCCCATCACCTGCCAGAACACCTTGCCCGACGGGCCGAGCTCGAGGTTCGTCCAGAATGGAGCAATGAAGTTCCGTTCGATGGTGGCGTTCGGAATCGCTGCCGTCACCGGCCGCGTGGCCGCCGTCGAGGCGAAGACGAAAAAGCCGTTGGTCGACACCGTCACCGGGCCCGTGACGCGGTTGCCGTAGATGAAGGTCTCGTAGTCGGGCGGGGTGAAGGTGAGCACGGCGTCGTCGGCGCCCGCGGCGAACGCGAGGCGCGCGCCGGTGCTGGCGATGTCGACGAAGCCCGTCGATGCCGCCTGCGTCTGGATCGCGGTGTGCGCCGCGCCATAGACGAGCGCGTTGGTGCCAATCGTCCACCCGAGGCTGACGGGATTCCCCGCGAACACGGGCGCCGTCGTGGCGGGGCCGAACGCCGCCGGAGCGGTCACCGTCACCGCCTGCGTCGCCGTCACCGGCATGTCGATCGTGTTGTCGGCCTCAAGCGTGTAGGTGACCGCGCCGTTCGGAAAAGCCTCGACGCTTCCGCCTTCGGCGGCGGTTCCGTACACCGTCTTCAATGTGTGGCCGTTGCTGCCGGTGATTTTCACGCGGCGGGCGTTGGGCGCATTCCACGCGAGCGTCGTCGCGGTGCCGCCCGCCGCGACCGTAGACGGCGTCGCCGTGAACATGGCGATGGTGGCGATGCCGACCACGCTCGTGGTCTTCGTCTGCTCGACCACCGAGCCGCGCGCGTTGCTGGCCTTGATGCGCACCGTCACGGTTCCGCTGGCGCTCGCCTGAACCGGAACACTGCCGGCCGCCACCGCGGCGGCGTCGGGGGCGAGGTACGTCGACACGCCGTTCACGAACAGCTCGAGGCGATCTGCGCCCGTCACGTTCCAATTCACCGTGAAGGTCGACGTCGCCTTTGCGTACGCGGGCAGGGTGAAGTCGTTGATGGTGACGCTGCCGCCGATGCGCACGGTCAGCTTGCGCGTCGTCTTCACCCCGCCGTTCTCGAGCTCGAGCGTGTAGCTCAGCAAGCCGTCGACCGGCGCGGACGCGGGAATCGTGTCGACCAGGGTTCCCGAGAGGATGTCGGCCGGGTCGGTTTTGGTCATCAGCGGCGTTGCGACGCCATCGCGGGTCAGGGTCAGCTTCGAGCCGCCGCTGGTCTCCCACGCGAGGGTCAGCATTCCGCCGGGCGCCGGCACC
>JAYUXE010001142.1:0-2973 GCA_043753165.1 Archangiaceae bacterium
TTCACGTCGGCGACCACCTTGCGAAGAAACGCGACGTCGTCGATGGCCTGGTGGTCGAAGTTGCAGCACGCGTCCGACGCGTTCCAGAACCGCTTTCCTTCACGGTCGAGGGTGCCGTTGGGCATGGCGTAGAGGTAGCCGCGCGCGTCGACGTCGCGCGAGAAGGGCAGCACGAGATCTTCCGTCGCCGCACTGGACGAGAAGCCATGAAGCAAGAGGATCAACGGGCGCGGCCCGCTTCCCGAAGAAGGCACGCGCAGCTCGTAGGGGCGGCCGTCGACCACGCCCGACGGGGCGCAGGAGGCGAGCAGCAAAAGCAGGAACAGAGAACGGAGCATCAATGAAAAAGCCCGGCTCGCGCGAGGCGAACCGGGCCTTGTCACCATACGGGTAAGTCTAAATCAGCGGGGGTTGACAGACATCGGCGGGTGCATCGAGGTCGGGCAGATCATCTCGAGCTGCAACGTCACGAAGTGCGAGTTCGACGACGCGACCTGGATGATACCGGCCGAGGTGCACTGCACGTCGGTGTGATCCCAGAGCTTCGAGTCGGCCTTCTGAACGGCCTTGAGGCGCTCGTTGGCCTGGGTGACCAGCGCGTCGCGGTGCTTCTCGATGGGCTCGACGCTCCAGACGATGTCCGGGCCAATCGCGGCGCCGGCCGACATTTCGAAGCCAGACTCGGTGTTCGAGTCGTACTTCGGGAGGGCGAGGATGTACTCACGCAGCGCCTTGAAGCAGGTGTTCGAGCCAGCGAAGCGGGCGTCCGGATCCTTACCGGCCGTGTCCGCCCAGATTTCCACCGCGCCGCCCGTCTTCCACTTCAGGTTGTCCTTCGAGAAGGGCACGTTGTAGTTGATGACCTTGAAGCCACAGCCGGGGCTGCCGCCGATCTTCTTCAGGTCGGCAAAGGCCGTCTGCATCTGGGCCGCGGCCGAGTCGAACGTGCCGCCGTGCGCATTGATGCTGACGCCGGTGGTGCCGCGATCCGGAACCACGTCGATCGACGTCTGGATGCGAAGCTCGCGCTCGCCCCGGCCGACCGGGTTGCCGCTGCTGTTGTCGTAGGGGCCGTAGGTCTTGGGGCCGCCGAGGCCGCCAACCGACGGGATGAGGCCGCCGCCGCCGAGAAGGCCACAGCCGGTGGTGGAGATTACGAACAGCACGGAGAACGTCACCTGGGACAACTTGGGAAGGGTCATGGGCGCGGACCATACGTTCTGTACTTCGGATGACGAGAAAAAAAGTCACAGAGGCGAAACGGCACACGCTCAGTCTCATCAACGTTTTATTGATCTCGTTTGCGAAGTTTGCTGGTGCGTTTGACGGGGTTGTCACGGCTGTTGCGTTAAGAAACGCGCGACGACGGTGCTGCTCCCTCGGCAGCGCGGCTGGCCGCGAAGCTGCACAGGGCTGCGCCGCATGAGAGCGATCTGGGTGCTGGGAGCGTCGGCGATCAACGCATGCGGGCCGGTGGCAAAGCCGGTGACCGATGCAGGCCTGCCGGTGGCCGAAGACGCAGGCGTGAAGTGGGTTGACGCAGGCATGACCGCGGTCGACGCAGGTCCCTGCGAGCTGAAGGCGGTCTCTGGCGTGATCACCGAAGGCGGCCGGCGATGGCGACGAAGGTCGACGCGACGCACCTGGTGGTGAAGGCACCCTACGGCGAGCTGGCGCCGAACACGGTGACGGTGGCGATCGACTGTGGCCTGAGAAAGGGAAGCGGGACGATTCCGATCGCCGTGCACCGGCCTGAATGGAAGTTGGTGAAGCAGTGGGTCGAAGCGACGGGCGGCCCAATCAACCGCGAGTACGGCGTGGGTTGGCTCGACAGCGGTGATGCGAACCGGCTGCTCGTCTACGGCGGCTTTCACTACAAGCCGAAGCAGTTCACGCCGTCGTCCGATCTGTGGGAAATGAACCTCACCACCAACACGTGGACGCAGCTGACGATGGCGAACGCAGCGCTGGAATTCATGGGCGGGCGGGTCGCTGCAATTCCCGGGAAGCGCGAGGTCTTGTTCTTCGGCGGCGTGACGGGCGCCTTCAACGCGACGCCGCACCTGGATCGCTTCGAGTACGCGCCGGACAAGCTGACGTCGGCGACTACCAGCCGGGTTTCGTCTTCGACGGCAAGCGCAACCGGTACCTGAGCTTCTGTGGACAATCGAACAGCTTTCACTGTGCGGTGCGGCGGCTCGACTTGAACGAAATCGGAGCGGCCTGGGTCGACGAGCCGGTGACGGGCACGGTGCCGACGGGCCGCAGTGGGCACTTCTTCGCCTACGACGCCGAGACGGATCGCGTGATCGTTTTCGGCGGCATGAAGTTGGGGCTACGACATGCTGGGCGACACGTGGGCGCTCAAGCGGCGCAATGGCGCATTTGCGCTCGACGAGAAGAACCACCGCTTCGTGGTGTGGGGCGGAACTCCGATCGCGGATTCGAAGCGTGGCGAAAGATGAAGACGACCGGCACGGCTCCGGCGGCGCGCGCGTCGGGAATGGCGGTGGCAGATCCAGCGAACCGGCGGCTGCTGATGGGCTTCGGCAACAGCAGCACCGGCTACTACCCGGACCTCTGGTCCATCGACTACTACTGAAGCGTCTTCAGCACGCCCAGGGCTTCGGGCACGTGCTGGCCGACGTTGATCTGCGAGTTGAAGGCGTGCTGCACGACGCCGTTCTTGTCGATGACGTAGGTCTCGCGGCCGTCGAGCAGCCCGAGCAATGAAGCCTTCACGCCGAACGCCTTTCGCACCTTGCCGCCGTCATCGCTGACGAGGGTGAAGGGCAGGCGGTTCTTGGTCGCGAAGGCCTTCTTGCTGGCGGTGCCCTGCGAGCTGATGCCGACCACCGACGCTCCGGCCTGCTGGAAGTCGTCGTAGGCATCGCGAAAGGCGCAGGCCTCGGCGGTGCAGCCCGACGTGTCGTCCTTCGGGTAGAAGAAGAGGACGACCGGGCCGCGCTTCCA
>JAYUXE010001143.1:0-2970 GCA_043753165.1 Archangiaceae bacterium
GGCGTCTTCCGGCCGTCGACGAACAGCGCCACCTTCTCGAGACCCGGGTACTCGCGCGGCATGCCCGTGCCCATGTTGTCGCAGGCACGGAACAGCACGATCGCCTTGTCGTACGCATCCTTCTGCCCGCGCAGGTTCTTGGCCTGCGGCGCCGCATCCGCCAGCGCGATGCCTGCCGACAGCGATTCCACCGTCTGCTTCCGCAGCTCACGCGCCAGCTTCGCGAACTCCAGCTGCTCGTTCATGCGCACCAACAGCTCGCGCGTCTTCCCCGCCTGCAGGCCGTACCCGTAGTTCTTCGGCTCGAGGTCTTTTCGGGCTTCGAGCTCTTTGTTGATCGCCGCGATGCTCTGCGCCGCCGCCGTCAGGTCTGTGTCCGACACTTCAGGCGACCGCGCCGCTTCGAGCTTCGCCTTCGCCGCATTCACCGCGTCCGTCAGCGCCGTGCGCCCGTCCGTGCCCGAGATCGCCAACTTCCGCGCCGCGAGCTTCGTGTTGAACTCGGTGATGCGGCTCGTCACTTCCTTGTCGTACCAGGCGTAGTCCTTGTCGATCTTCGTCAGCGCCGTTCCCGCTGCCAGCGCCGCCTGGATCTGTTTGATCGACGCTTCGGCCTCGGCCATGCGGTCGGCAGGAATGTCGGGTTTGTTGAGCTCGGCGGCGATCTTCCGCGCCTCTTCGACCTTCGCCTTCTGCCGCTGCACGTCGACCTCGATGCGCCGCGCGGAAAGCTTCGTGCTCAGCTCGTCTGCCCGCAGCTTCACTTCGCCGTCGTAGAACGCGTAGTCCTTGTCACGCTTCGTCAGCTCGGTGCCTGCTTCGAGCGCCGCACGAATCGCTTTGATCGACGAATCCGCCTCGTCCAGCTGGTCGCCCGGAATCGGCGCCTTGTTCAGCTGCGCCGCCACCTTTCTCGCTTCCTCGACCTTGGCCTTCTGCTGCTGAACGTCGACCTGAATCCGCCGCGCCGCGAGCTTCGTTTCCATCTCGGTGACGCGAACCGCCACTTCGCCCGCGTAGTACGCGTAGTCCTTGTCGCGCTTCGTCAGCTCGACGCCCCCCTCGAGCGCCGCCTTGATCTGATTCAACGACGCCTGCGCTTCGTCGAGCCGGTCGCCCGGAATCGGCGTCTTGTTTGCTTCCGCCGCGACCTTGCGCGCCTCTTCGACCTTAGCCTTCTGGCGCTGCACATCGACCTCGTTGCGGCGCGCCGTCAGCGTCGCGCGCGTGTCCTTCGCGACAAGCTTCGACTCCGTCACCAGCGGCGCCATCGCGGGGTCCTCGCCGTGCACGGCTTCCAGCGTCTTCTCGAGCACCGTCAATGCAGCGGTCGCTTCCTGGAACTCTTCGTTCGTCGGTTCCTTGCCGCCAATCGGCTTCATCGCGACCGCGAGGTCTGCGCGCGCCGCGTCGAGGCTGCGCTTCTCGAGGTTGCCTTCGACCTCGGCCAGCGTCGCCTTCACCTTCGTCAGGTACGTCGCCAACGCCTCACTTCGGTTCGCATCGGCCTGGAACTTCTCGACCAGCTTCCGCACGATGATCGCCGCGGTCTTCGCCTCGCTCAGCGCCTCGGGAGGCGGCCTCTTCGCGCGCACGCCCTTGCCGGCGGCAATCAGGTCTTTGTGGGCGGGCTCGATCTCGGCCTTGAGGCGGGCGAGGCCCGTCTCGCTCCAAGTCGCGTCCATCTTCTTCTTGCCCGCGGCGAGCTCTTTCTTCGCTGCGTCCGATTCCGCCTTGTACGTCTTGTCGCGCTCGAGCACGCGGCCGTCGTCGAGCACCTTCGTCAGCGCCGTCGCCGCCGTGTCGGCCGCCTTGAACTGCGGATCTGGCGATTCCCTGCTCAACGGAGCCAGCGCTCCATTGAAGTCCTTTCGCGCCGCGTCCAGCAGCGCGCGGTGCTTGTCGACCGACTGCAGCGTCCACTTGTCATCCACGGCCTTCGTCTGCCGCGCATACGTCGCATCGACCTCGGTGAGGTACGCGGCGAACTTCGGGTCCTTCTTTCCCAACGGGCGTGCCTCATCGACGAGCTTCTTCAGTGCCTCGGCCGCGGCGCGCGCCTCGTCGTAATCCTTCGGAGGCGCTTCCTTTCCTTCGGTGACCTTGCGCGCTTTCTCGCTGAGCACCGACAACGCCGAGTCGATGCCGCGGCGCGCGTTGTGGACGTCGACGTTGGCGCGGCGCTGCTCGACATACTCGCGTTGGGTGCGCAGCTCTTTGCGGGCGGCCAGCGACGACTTGGCGAAGTCGAGGTCTTTGCCTTCGAACTCGGCGCCCGCGTCGATCGCATCTTTGAGCGCGTTGACTGCCGCGAGCGCAGCGTCGAGATCCGCCATCTCGGGCGGATCTTTTTCGATGCGTTGCACGGCGGCCGTCACGTTGCCACGCGCGGTCTCGAGCTTTTGCAGGGCGCTGGCCACCGAGGCTTCAGCGGCGGCGGCGATGTTGGGAAGAACGACGAAGGACAGCAGCGTCAGAGCCGAAGCGACTTTCACGGCGCGGATGCTACCAAGCAGTCACGCAGGGGACGCGTCTACTTTCGCAAACCGAGGAGCCTTCGCAGCTCGACGGCCTGCCGCCGGCTGACCTCGACCTCGGCCCCATCGCTGAGGCGCACGACGAGCCCTTCGCCCCGGGTGTCCAGTGACTTCACCGCGTCGAGCCGCACCAGCCCGGCCCGATGAACACGAACGAAGCCTGCGTCGATGAGCCGTTTCTCGAGGGAATCGAGGCTCTCGCGCACGAGCAGCTCTTCGCCGTCGAGTGTGAACTCGGTGTACTTGTCGAGCGCGCGGAACGCGGTGACGGTGCGGGCGTCGACGAAGCGCACCGACCCGGTGGAATGAACGGTGAGCTGATGTGCGGCAGTCGAAGGCTTTGTCGCTGCCGCGGTTCGGCGGGCGAGGCGATCGAGCGCCCGTTCGAGGCGGTCTTGCCGCACTGGCTTGACGAGAAAGTCGACGGCATCGA
>JAYUXE010001144.1:0-6975 GCA_043753165.1 Archangiaceae bacterium
CGCCAATGGTGAAGCAACGGAAACGCCGCGTGCGCACCCGAAGTCACCCACTGGGTCGTGAGCCGATGCGCTGCAAGCTCGCGCCACGCGCCGAAACCCGCCGAGCTGAGGCCGTACTGGTAGGTGGGTGGCAGGCCGAAGAGGTTCGCCGTCGACTGCGGGTTCGCCTGCTCGAGCGCCGTGAGCCGCACCGTCTTGATGAAGACGTTTGCCCCGCCGACCTGCCTCGCGCTGACCGTGCCGCCGATGCCACGCCCCAGTGGCATGGACTCCGCGACGGCTGTCATCAACGCCGAATCCGGCAACGCCTCGAGCGCACGCTTGACCTCCGCGTGGGACTCGAGCCGCTTCACCCGCGCTTCTTGAGCGCTCCGGATTTGTCGAGGTGCCAGCCTTCACCGAGGCGCTTCTCGGCCTTCTCGCGAAAGCCCTGCACCGTGAAGTCGCTGGCCGCGATGGCTTCGATCGCCGCGACCTGAACGCGCTTGCCCGTCTCTTCCGCCACCAGCAGCTCGAGCATCTTTTCTCGGGCCGGCTCGTACTTGCGCGACGCCAGGTTCTGCAGCGAGGCCATCTTCACGTCGTCCGACATGTCGTGCAGCAGCGGCACGATCACATCGGCGATGCGGGGATCCGTCTTTCCGTCGAGGTAGTGAATCAGCACCACCTTCTTTTCCGGGTCGCGCGTGTACTCGGCGCCCAGGCGCTTGAGCTCGTCGCACGCGACGCCAATCACGTCTTCAGGCTCGAGAATCTCTTCGAGCACCTTCAGCGCCCACGAGCTCGCAGTGTCGGTGCGCTTCAAGAAGTCCTTCACGGGTTGAACGGCGTCGGCTTCGAGCCCGCAGATGATGTCGAAGACGTGGCCCTTCTCGTCGGCGTCCGTGGTGTGCGGGTCGACCGTCAACGTGAATCGGTGCATCAGCACCGCGACGGCCTCGGGCGTCTTCATCTCGCCCAGCTGGCTGATCGCTTTCTGCCGCGTCGCCGGATCGCCGTACTTCTGCGTCACCTTCGCCTTGAGCTTCGTGGCCTTGTCGGCCGCGGTGCCCCCACCCAGAAAATCCAGAAATCCCATGACGGTCGCTCTCTAGCAGAAGTCGTCAGAGCTTCAGGTTCTTCCGCACGGGCTCGCGGTACCCCTTCTCGAGCTCGGCCGCGGCCTTCTTCACCGCTGCGTCCGCGCCTTCGGGGATCTTCACCTGAATGACGAGATACAGGTCGCCCGGCGGCCCGCCTTCCAACGACGGGACCCCTTTTCCTTTGAGCCGCATGTTCAGACCCGACTGGGTGCCCGGCTTGATCGTCACCTGGCCATCGCCGCCAAACGTCGGCACCGTCACCTCGGCGCCGTTCATCGCCTCGGCCACCGTCACCGGCACGTCGAGGTACAGGTCATTGGCTTCGCGGCGAATGAGCGGGTGGGGGAAGACCTCGATCTCGAGGAACAGGTCGCCGGCCGAGCCGCCCTTGGCGCCCGCGCCGCCCTGGCCCGACACGCGAACCTGCGAGCCCGTGTGCACGCCCTTCGGAATCTTCACGGTCAGCCGCTTGCCGTTCACCTGCACGTTGCGCTCGGCGCCCAGCACCGCTTCGTTCAGCGCGACCTGCACCTTCATCGTGTAGTCGTCGCCGCGGGTGGGGCGATTGCGGGCCGCTCCGAACATCTGGCCGAGAATCGACTCGAAGTCTGCGCCGCCCGATTCCGGGTCGAAGTCGAACCCCGTGCCGGGAATCCCACCCCCGCGCCGGCCGCCCGACTGCTGGGCCGCTTTGTACTGACGAAACGCATCCGCCTTCTTTTCGTCGAACCCGATCTTCTCGGCGTCTTCCCCGAGCTCGTCGTACATGGCGCGTTTTTTCTTGTCGCCCAGCACCTCGTACGCGCTGTTGAGCCCCTTGAAGGTCTCTTCGGCGCCCTTGGCCTTGTTGATGTCTGGGTGGAACTTCTTGGCCTGACGGCGGTAGGCCTTCTTAATCTCTTCCTCGGAGGCTTGGCGCGACACGCCGAGCCGCTGGTAGTAATCCTCCGCCATGGTCAGCCGTGAAGCTAACCAGCCCCGCGTCTTCCGCCAGTGGTTACTGGCTTTTCTGCTCATGCCCTTCGTCATTTTCGGCCAGGAGCCCGCGAAGCGTCTGCTCGACCGCAGCGTCGCCCTCATCGACGGCCACGTGCTCACGCTCTCTGAATTGCAGTTCGAAGCGCGCGTGATCCTCATCCACGCCGGCGGCGTCGAGGCCGCCTTCAGTGAGCTCGATCATGCGACTCTGCGCAGCGCGCTCGACTCGGTCATCGGCCAACGCCTCGAGATCGCCGAGGCTGACAAGCTCAAGGCGTACCCGCTGGAAGAAGGCGAGCTCGAGCGCGTCATCGATCGCTTCACCACGCTGCTGGGCGGCCCCCAGGCGCTCGACGCGTTTCTCGCCGCCAACGACACGGATCTCTCGGCCCTGGCCGTCGTCCTCTCGCGCATGCTGCGCACCGAACGAGTCTTCGAAGGAAAGCTGAAGCTCAAGGCCCAGGTGTCGGAAGTCGAAGCGAAGAATCTGCAGGCAGAACGCGCCGACCTGCGCGGCCTCGCGATGCCCGTGCTGCGCCAGAAGCTCTTCAACGAACGCTTCAAGTCACTGGCAGCCGCCGAGCTCGCGCAGGTTCGAAAGGCCGCGTCGGTTCGCCTTTTGGGACCCTTCGCCGAACGCGTCAGCACCGACGGAGGGACGCGATGAGGCAGCTGGCCCCCGAACCCTGGCGCATCCGCCGGATGACGATCGACGACCTGCCCGGCGTGATGGAAATCGAGAAGGTCGCGTTCTCGAATCCGTGGACGCAGGAAATGGTGAAGAAGGAACTGACCCAGGACTGGTCGACCGTGCTCGTCGTCGAAGAGCCGGTGGGCGGCGTGTGGACGGTGCTCGGCTTCTCGATTTTCTGGCTCGTCGCCGACGAGATTCACGTGCTCAACGTCGCCACCGCCGTGAAGCAACGCCGGCGCGGAATCGGCCGTGCCGTGATGGAAGCGACCCTGGCCTACGGCCGCACCCACCGCTGCCGCATCGCCTCACTCGAAGTGCGCCGCGGCAACGAAGCGGCGATCGGCATGTACAAGGTTCTCGGCTTCAAGGCCGTCGGCATGCGGCCGAACTATTACACCGACGACCGTGAAGACGCGGTGGTGATGGTCACCGACTTGTAGGCTGCTGAGGCGTATTGATTCAGCGGCGCAATTCGCCACACCGGAAACGGATTCACCCTCAGTCCGGTCGGCGCATTCTGTCACGGCCTCCGCGTTGCACGGCTGGGCAGCGAGGGAGGCCTTCTTGAACACGACCCGTTGGGTGGTTGGCACGAGCTGTCTGATCGCGATGGCCTCGCTGGCCGAGCCGCGCGTCGCCGTGCATCCGCTCGACGTCGGTGGCGTCTCGACCAGCCAGCGCGAGCAGCTGCGCGCCCAGCTCGACGTCATGCTCGCCAAGACGTCAACCGTGCGCTTCGCCGGAAGCTCGCGCCTCGACGAGGCGATGGGAAAGGCGGCGGCCACGGGGTGTGAGGTGCGCGACAGCTGTTTGCGCTTCATCGCCGAATCCACCGAGTCGCTGTACGGCGTCTACATTCGTGCCGACCTGCAGCCCGAACAGGTCGTCACCTCGGCCCGCGTGGTGCGTGTCGACGGGCTCGTCGTTCGCCGGTCGTCCATCACGCTCCCGCTGGCCGGATCCAAAAAAACCGTCGAGGTCATTCGCCAGGCGCTCGCGAAGACCCTCACCGAGCTCAAGCTGAAGGACCTCGCGTCGACCATGCCTGATGAAGCGCGCGTTGCCACCGATCTTCCGGCCCCCCCCGTCGTCCCCGCCCCCGAGCCGGTAAAGGAAATGGCCGCCCCCTTCTTGCCGCCTGCCGCGGTCACCCGCGAGGCGCCCAGCAATGGCCGCCGCACCCTGGGCTGGACGTTGATCGGCACCGGCGGAATCGCCCTCGCCGCAGGCGGTGTCTTCGCCGGGCTGGCCGCTTCGGGCATGGCGTCGAATCCTCCCGACGCTGCCGGCCTGATCGCTCCCAACAAGGCCGCAGCTGTCTCAGAAGCGCTTCGAAACACGCAGGTCGCCGCGGTGATGATTCCCGTCGGCGCCGCCGTCGCCGTCATCGGCTCGCTCGTCGTCTTTCTGCCCGGGCCAGCGTCTCAACCCGTCGCACTGTCGGCCAGCCCCGCGCGCGACGGCTGGCGCATCTCGATGTCTGGAACAATCCCTTGAACCGTCTCTCGCTGGCCACCGCCGCGCTGCTGTTGTTCCTCGAAGGCTGCAGCTGCGGTTACACGCGCTGCACAGCCGACGCGCAGTGTCCCACCGAGGCGCGCTGCGATCTCGAACACCAGCTCTGCGTGCACGCCGGGTCGGGAGGCGGGAGCGGCAAAGGCGGCGGCACCGGTACCGGCGGCGGCGTCGCGACCGGCGGCGGCGTCGCGACCGGCGGCGGCATGGGCGGTGGCGACGGTTCCGGCGGCGGCGGTGGCGGAACCGGTGGCGGAACCGGTGGCGGAACCGGTGGCGGTACCGGTGGCTGCGATGGTGCTGGTGGCGGCGCCGGTTCTGGAGGTGGCGTTGGCGGTTCTGGCGGTGGCGTCGGAGGCGGGGCAGGGCCCAGCTGTGATCCGACCAGCTGCCCCAGCGGCTGCTGCACCGGCACGTCCTGCCAGGCTGCTTCTGCCACCGCGTGCGGAAACAAAGGCTCGGCCTGTGTCGCCTGCAGTGCGAAGTCGGCCGACGGCTGCAGCGCCACCGGCTTTTGCCAATGCGGCACCTCGGCGGCGTGCGGCTCCGGGCAGCGCTGTTTGATGGGCAACTGCGTTTGCGATTCGATGTCATGCGGCAACGGCTGCTGCGCCGGCACCACGTGCAACTCGATGTCGATCGCCAGCTGCGGCCTGCCGGGGGGCGCCTGCATGACCTGTGATCTCACCCGCGCCGACACCTGCGTCGTTGGTGGCTGCAAGTGCGGCTCGGACAATGCGTGCGTGGGGGGCCAGCGTTGCGTCGGTGGCCAATGCGTCTGCGACGGCACCAGCTGCCCCAGCGGCTGCTGCGTCGGCAACGTCTGCAACTCCCGAAGCCTCGCCACCTGCGGCGCCGGTGGAGACACCTGCGCGACCTGCAGCGCCACCAGCGCCAACACGTGCTCCAGCAACGGCACCTGTCGCTGTGGAACCGGCCCCGCGTGCGGCCTCGGTCAGACCTGCGCAAACAGCGTCTGCACCGGCGGCGCCTGCAACATCACCAACTGCCCCAACGGCTGCTGCGATGGCAGCACCTGCACCACGCCCGCCCTCACCACCTGCGGCTCGGGCGGCTCGAGCTGCATTGCGTGCGACGCGATGACCGCCAACGCCTGCAATGCCATGGGCAGCTGCGCCTGTGGCACCGGGCCTGCCTGCGCGGCGGGTCAGACCTGCAGCGGCGGCCTCTGCGTCTGCAACGCCTCGTCCTGCGCCAGTGGCTGCTGCGCCGGAACCGTGTGCACCGCCCAATCGCTGGCGACCTGCGCCCTACCCGGAGAGGCCTGCCAGGCCTGCAGCGCCACCACCTCGAACCTCTGTACCAATGGCACCTGCGCCTGCGGCACCGGGCCCGCGTGTGGCCCCGGCACGCGATGCCTCAACAACCAGTGCGTCTGCGACGCGACTTCATGCGCCAGCGGTTGCTGCGCGAACAACGTCTGTCAGACCAGCACCTCGGCCACCTGCGGCACGCTGGGCGCCGCCTGCGTCGCCTGCAACCCCAACGCGTCCAACAGCTGCACCGGCGGCGCGTGCAAATGCGGCACGGGTCCCGCGTGCGGAGCCAACCAGCAGTGCCTCAACAACACCTGCGTCACCAACCCGTGCACTGCCGCCAACTGCCCCAACGGCTGTTGCTCCGGCTCCACGTGCGTGACCGCGCGCACCGTGACTTCTTGCGGCGCGACCGGCGCTGCGTGCGCTGCGTGCGACCCGTTGATCGCCGATGTCTGCACGGCGGTCGGCGTCTGTCAGTGCGGCACCAACGCCGTGTGCGGCGCGGGTTACAAGTGCATGGGTGGCAGCTGCGCCCCCATCGCATGCAACGCCGCTTCGTGTCCCAACGGGTGCTGCTCGATGGGCGTCTGCAAGACCGCTGCGGTCGGCTTCTGCGGCACGGGCGGCGGCCTTTGCACCGCCTGCAACGCCGCGAAGGCCGACAACTGCTCGCCGGCTGGAAATTGCCGATGTGGAACAGGCCCCGCTTGCGGCAACAGCACGACTTGCACGAACTCGAGTTGCACTGCGGCCGGCACCGCCTGCGATGCGGCCAACTGTCCTTCGGGCTGCTGCCGTGACACGAATCACTGCGACGCCCCATCCGACAAGAAATGTGGCATCGGCGGCTCGGCGTGCGTCGACTGTGGAAAGCAAGGGGACGCGTGCGGAGCCGATGGGTTGTGCCGCTGCGGGTCCAACGTTGCGTGCATCGCGCCACTGCAGTGCAAAGCGGGCGGCGCCTGCTTGTAGATCGCAGGTCGCTTGACACTCCCGGTTTGGGCCTGTAATCGGGGGCCCCTTTTTCATCACACCATTTTCGTTTCCAGGAATTCATGCCGACGATCAACCAGCTCATCCGCAAAGGCCGTGAAGCACTGCGGTTCAAGGGCAAAAGCCCCGCGCTGAAAGAGTGCCCCCAGAAGCGTGGCGTCTGCACCCGCGTTTACACGACGACCCCCAAGAAGCCGAACTCTGCGCTCCGCAAGGTTGCCCGCGTTCGTCTCACCAACGGCATCGAAGTGACGTCGTACATCCCGGGCGTCGGCCACAACCTCCAAGAACACTCGGTCGTGATGATTCGCGGCGGCCGCGTCAAGGACCTCCCGGGCGTTCGCTACCACATCATCCGCGGCACTCTCGACTCGGTCGGCGTTCAGGGCCGCAAGCAGAGCCGCTCCAAGTACGGCGCCAAGCGCCCCAGCTG
>JAYUXE010001145.1:0-2963 GCA_043753165.1 Archangiaceae bacterium
GGACCATTCGGGCCCGGAACCGCAAGCGCCCCCAGCGCGTCATCGAGTGGCGTCGTCACGTCGCCATCCCGTGCAGGCCCAGCTTGCCGGGGTTCATCACCCCATCCGGGTCGTAGTGCCGCTTCAGCGCGGCCAGCAGCGTGCGGCCTTCGTTCAAGCTGTCTTGCAGCACGCGCGCTTTGAAGATGCCGACGCCGTGGTGGTGGCTGACGTTGGCTCCGGCGCTGACGGCGGCCGAGAGCGCGTCGCGCCACAACGCGTCGTACCGTTCGAGGAGCTCGGCCTGCGTGCTGCCAGAGCCCACGAACGAGAAGTACAGCGAGCAGCCTTCGAGGTACGCGTGCGAGAAGTGGCACAGCACGAAGGCGTGCGCGCTCGCGGCCTGGTGCACCTTTTCGTAGACGGCGTAGACCTTGTCCCACGTGGTCGCGACTTCCATCGTGTCGGCGAATGCGCCGACGTCGATCACCTTCGACATGCGGTAGCTGACGTCGTACCGCTTCGCGTACCAGTGCTTGCCGGGCTCTTCGCCGAGATCCGCGCCACCCAACTTCGCGCAGATGGCACGGGCCGCGGCGTCTTCTTCGGCGCAGCGCGCGGCCTCGCCTTCGAACATCAAGATGAGGCGGCTGCGCGCGAGCAGGTGCGTCGCGTAGTTGAAGAGCCTCGGCCGCCCCAGCGTCTGCGGAGCGACCACCCTCAACAGCGCCGGCATCAACCGGTTCTTGAGCCCGTTGGGGTCGGCCTTCGCCTTCGCCGCGGGCTTGCCCTTGCCGACCATCGCGGTGTCGAACGGATCGTAGAGGCGGGTGACGGCGGGGCGCAGGCCGGCGCGGAAGATTTGCCGAATCGCCTCGAGGCCGTCATTCACCGACTTGAACTCGAAGCCGTGGAACACCTGCGCGGCGGCGAGGGGGAAGACGCGCAGCTTGGCGGCGGTGAAGACGCCCAGGGTGCCTTCCGAGCCGATGAGCACCTGCGCGAGATCGGGGCCGGCGAAGGGGCGTTCGGGGGTGAAGATTTTTTCGCCAGTGCCGGTGATGAAGGTGACGCTCGCCACCATGTCTTCGATCTTTCCGTACTTGCTCGACAGCTGCCCGGCGCTGCGGGCCGCGAGCCAGCCGCCGACGGTCGACATGTAGATGGACGAAGGGAAGTGGCCCAGGGTCCAGCCGCTGGCGTTGAGGCGGCGTTCCAACGTCTCGCCCATCACGCCCGCTCCGACTTCGACGGTGTGGTGCTGCTCGTCGACGGGGCCGATGGTGTCGAAGCGCTTCAGGTCGAGCGTGATGCCGCCATGCAACGCCCAGATTCCGCCGCAGACCCCGCTGCCGGCGCCGTAGGGGATGACGGCCAGCTTTTCTCTGCGCGCGAGGGCGATGACGTTGGCGACTTCGTCGTCTGATTTGGGCCAGCAGATGAGGTCGGGCGGCGGCGGTGTGCGGCCCGCGCGGATCCAGATCAACGCCAGCGGCCACATGTCTCGCGCGTAGCTGAGCCGGTCTTGATCGGTGTGCGAGACCCGGCCGTTCAGCAACGCCTTCAGCTCGGATTCCGCCGCCAATGCCGCCTTCGAAGGGGCAGGCAAGGCGCCCACCGGGTGGTTGGCGATCGCTGTCACGGGGGTGCGAAACATAGCGCCAAGCCGCGGCCCTTCGGCTCAAAGAAATCAGTCGATCGCTGGCTGGGCGCTGCGGCTCGTCGCGAGGCTGTGGCTGTGGCTGTGGCTGATGGTGGCGAGGTCACCGCCCAACTCGACTTGCCGTTCGAGCATCGCGACGCGTCGTTCGAGCACGGCGACGCGTTCGTGCCCTTCGCGCGTCGCCCACAGCTTCACGAGCGCCTCGAGCAGCGGCTTGAAGGCAAAGCGGGTGGCGACCGCAATGATGGGAATCAGCACGATCGACGTGCCCATGATGACGCCCAACACTTCCGCCAGATCGACCGGTTTGACGTCCATGAAGCCCTGTACGCCGGAAGGGGAAATCGATTGCGCGGGGCTCCTGTTCACGTGGATAAGCGGCAGGTGCGACGAAGAATTCTGCTGGGGCTGGCCTCACTCGTAGCGGTCCTCGTGACCAGCGTCGTCGCCGCCGGCTGCGCTCTGGATGCGCCGACCTGGCGGGGGCCAATCACCGACCACTTCGACGGCAACAAGTTCGTCACCCCCGATTCACCGCGCGTGCGCGAAGGGTTCGGAGGCCTCGTCAAATGGCAGCTGAGCCGCGAACGCGGCGTGTGGAACAGCTACCGCGATCTGCCGGCCGGATCCGCTCCGCCCCATCACCTCGAACCCGGCCAGATGCGCGTCACGTTCATCAACCACGCGACGACGCTCATTCAGCTCGACGGTTTCAACGTCCTCACCGACCCCATCTACAGCGACCGCGCGAGCCCGTTCAGCTTCGTCGGCCCGCACCGCGTGCGGCCGCCGGGCATCGCGTTCAAGGATCTGCCGCCGATTCACGCCGTCGTGATCAGCCACAACCACTACGACCACCTGAACGTCGAGACCCTGAAGCGACTGCAGGCCGCGTTTCCCCATATCGAGTTTTTCTGCGGGCTCGGCATCAAGGCGTTTCTCGATCAGCAGGGCCTCGCCCAGGTGCACGAGCTCGACTGGGGCAACGCGCTGAGCCTCGGCGCGCTGAAGATTCAGAGCGTTCGCAACCAGCACTTTTCCAACCGCGGGCTCTTCGACAGCGACGGCACGCTGTGGTCGGCGTGGGTGCTCGAGGCGCCGCAGTCGGGCAAGGCGTACTTCGCGGGCGACACGGGCTACGGGCCGCACTTCAAAGACGTGGGCGAGAAGTACGGCCCCTTCCGCCTCGCGGTGCTGCCCATCGGTGCGTACAAGCCCGAGTGGTTCATGGGGCCGGTGCACCAGGATCCGAAAGAGGCGATGCAGGCGGCGGTCGACCTGCGCGCGAAGGTGTCGGTGCCGATGCACTACGGCACGTTCG
>JAYUXE010001146.1:0-2957 GCA_043753165.1 Archangiaceae bacterium
CTCGCCGAAGTGCCCGCGGAATTCGACGCTTCGCTGACCGACGAAGAAGCAATGGCGCGGCTCGACGTGCTGTACCTGCGGGCGGTGCGGGGCGAGGCCGTCGAAGCGCCCCGGGGCCTGCTGGCGGCGGTGGCGCGCGTCGAAGATCCGATGTGGCGGTGGTTGATGCGGCAGCTGGCGGCGCGGCTGGGGGTCGTCGCGCAGGTGTCGAGCTTCGACGAGCGGTGGCCGTTTCGAAAGAATCCGCGGCTGCACGGCTACTTCTTGACGCACGAAATCCTGATCGCGACCGAGTACCTGCGGGTGCCAGTTCCCCCCGGGCTTTCGGACGTGCTCGACGCGCTCGAAAAAGTGGTGCCGACGCTCGAGGGCCAGTGGGATTTGTTGGGCGAGTGCGTGATGTGTCTGGCCCGGGGCGGGCGGGCGGTTCCCGAGGCGGTAACCCTGCTGAAGAAGGCGCAACGCCCCGATGGAAGTTGGGCGGAAGAAGGGGCGACGGCGCGAGAAAGTGCCCACTGTACGGCGGCTGTTCTGGTAGGTCTCGCGGGGGCGCTTGACTTGAAGCGTTCAGACCCATAAGGGGTTCGCCTTTTCCGCGCCTCACCGGGCGCCAGACGGAGTTTTCAGCAATGCCGCATAAGACGTACAGCGCCAAAGCGAAGGACATTGTTCGCGCCTGGCACCTGATCGATGTGTCGGAACAGATTCTCGGCCGTGCCGCGAGCCAGATCGCGACCCTGCTCAAGGGCAAGCACAAGGCGATGTACACGCCTTCGATCGACACGGGCGATCATGTGATCGTGATCAACGCCGCGAAGGTCCGCGTCACCGGCAACAAGGCGACCGACAAGATGTACTACCGGCATCCGAACGCCGGCTTTCCGGGCGCTCTGAAGTCGACCACGTTCGAGAAGTTGATCGTGCGTCATCCGGAAGACGTGATCACGAACGCGGTGAAGAAGATGCTGCCCCGCAATGCGCTGGGTCGGCAGATGATGACGAAGCTCAAGGTTTACGCGGATGACAAGCACCCGCACACGGCGCAGAAGCCTGTTGCGAAGAAGCTGATCGCGAACAAGGCATAAGGGACCACATCACAATGGCAACCAAGTCAGCCTCAGACGGTTTTTACGCCACCGGACGCCGCAAGGAGTCCACCGCCCGCGTTTGGATCAAGCCCGGCGCGGGAAAGATGATCATCAACGGCCGCCCGATGGACGAGTATTTCGGGCGTGAGACGTCGAAGATGGTGATCAACCAGCCCCTGCAGGTGCTCGAGCAGGCGGGCAAGATCGACATGACGGTGAACGTGCGTGGCGGTGGCCTCTCGGGCCAGGCCGGAGCGATTCGCCACGGCCTCTCGCGCGCCCTGTGCCGCTTGAACGCCGAGTTCCGCCCGGCGCTGAAGAAGGCCGGCTTCCTGACCCGCGATGCCCGCTCGGTCGAGCGCAAGAAGTACGGCCAGCCGGGTGCTCGCCGCCGCTTCCAGTTCAGCAAGCGCTAATCGCGGTCTTACGCTCTGTTTTCGTTCGGGAGTCCACAGTGGATGTGGGCTCCCGTTCGTATTTTGTGGGTTAGGATTTCGCCACCATGGAGCTCAACGAAATTCTGCAGGTCGCGCTGCGCGGCGGTGCCTCGGACATTCATCTGAAGGCGGGCCTGCCCCCGATGTTCCGGGTCGACGGAAGCCTGGTGCCGCTGAAGGACGGGAAGCGGCTGCCCCCCGAAGAAGTGGCGCGAATGGCATTCGGCATCATGAACGAGTTCCAGAAGGACAAGTTCAAGACGACGAACGAAGTCGACCTCGCGTACGGCGTGCCCGGCCTGGGCCGCTTCCGCGTGAACGTGTTCCAGCAGCGCGGCACGATTGGCGCGGTGCTTCGCGTGATTCCGTTCAAGGTCATGTCGATCAAAGAGCTGCTGCTGCCCGTCACGCTCGAAAAAATCTCGATGGAAGAGCGCGGGCTGATTCTGGTCACCGGCACGACGGGCTCGGGCAAGTCGACGACCCTGGCGTCGATGATCGACCACATCAACGCGAACGACACGAACCACATCATGACGATCGAAGATCCGATCGAGTTCCTGATTCGGGACAAGCGTTCCATTGTGAATCAGCGCGAAGTCGGCGTCGACACGATGAGCTTCAGCCAGGCGTTGAAGAGCGCGCTGCGGCAGGACCCCGACGTCATCCTGGTCGGCGAAATGCGAGACCAGGAAACGATTGAGACGGCGCTCACCGCGGCCGAGACAGGCCACCTCGTGATGTCGACGCTGCATACGCTCGACGCCACCGAGACGATCAACCGCATCATCTCGGCGTTTCCTCCGCACCAGCAGAAGCAGGTTCGGTTGCAGCTGGGCGCGGTGCTGAAGGCGGTCGTGTCTCAGCGCCTGGTGCCGCGCGCCGACGGCAAGGGTCGCGTCGCCGCCGTCGAGATCTTGAAGGTGACGACCCGCGTGAAGGAGATGATCGAGGACAAGGATCGCACGAAGGAAATCCCCGATGCGATCTCGCAAGGGCACGTCACGTACGGAATGCAGACGTTCGACCAGTCGCTGATGTCGCTGGTGAAGAACAACCTGGTCACCTACCAGGAGGCCCTGCGCCAGACGACGAACCCCGACGACTTCGCGCTGCGGTTCCAGGGCATCAGCTCGACGTCCGACAGCAGCTGGGACGGGTTCGACCAGAAGCCCGGCGAAGAACAACCGATTCCAGGCAGCGCAGCGTTCGCGCAGAGCGGGGCGCCGACGCTAGCGGCCGCTCCGGCGGCACAGCAGCGGCCGTCGGCTCCCCCCGTCGCGGCGCCACGTCCGGCCGCGGCTCCCGCGGCGTCGCCCGCGGCACCGAAGGATGACGATTTTCAGATCGAACGGTTCTGAACGGTCGCGGCCGGCCTTAAGGGCGGCGCGGCGCCCGAATCGTTCGCTTCGCTAACCCGAAACGTCGGCCG
>JAYUXE010001147.1:0-2955 GCA_043753165.1 Archangiaceae bacterium
TTCGCCGCGCAGATGGACGTGCCGGCGCAGGTGTTCGAGCAGCCAACCCGGGTCGGGACGTTGCCCCCTGCGCCTCCGGGTCGCAGGCCGCTGCAGGACGTTCGGCCGCCGCCGTCGTCGCCCTTCGATTTCGCCGCAGCGTTGGGAAACGGGGAACCTGCGCCGCCGCCTGCGTTCGACTTCGCGATTCCCGCGCCGCCCGCCGCGCCCGAGCCGTACCAGCCGGCGCCTCCACGCCAATCATCGCCGCCCGCCCGCGCGCCCGCGCACGATCCGTTCGCGAGCCTCGAGGTCGGTGAGCCGACGCAGCCCGCAGGGCCGATGCCGACGCAGCCTGAAGTCCCGTCGGTGTTCGGGCCGGGCGGCGACGATTTTTTCGCGCCAACGGATGACCCGCCCCCGCCGCCTGCTTCCCGGCAGGAAAGCATCCGCCCCGATGCGCTGGGGCTCGGTGAAGAAAGCGATTTCGAGGCCGACACGAGCCAGCGCGCGTCGCTGTTCGAGATGCCCGCGGCCGAGCCGAACCGCCCGCCCGAACCGTTTGGCCCCGCAGAGACCCAGACGTCGGTGCCGATTGCGAAGCTCAAGCTCGTCAGCGCGCCGGCAAGTAACGTCGTCCCGGTCGAACAATCGTTGCCGCCGCGCCCCAGGCGGAAGTTGGGTGGGCTCATCATCAACGTCGCGATCGCCTCGGTGATGGTCGCGTTGCTGACGGTGATCGTCACCGTCTACCTGAGCGAAGGAAAGGTCGAGCTCGCGTCGTTCAGCCCCGAACGCTTGAAGTCGACCTTCTCGAGCCCGACCGACTGGGTGGCGGTCGACATCTCGAATGGCCTGTACGACACGCGCACGGGCCGCGCCGTGTTCTTCGTGCGCGGTGAAGTGACGAACCGCAGCGCCCGGGCGAAGCGCGCGAAGGTGCGGGCCGAAATTCTCGACGGCAGCAAGTCGATTCGGCACGCGGATGCGTGGATTGGCGCCGCTCCGACGCCGGAAGATTTGTACGGCATCGCGGTGGCCGACGACGTCGAGCACCTGGTCGAGCGGCTCGACAAGTCGGCGGCCGAGGTGATGCCCGGTGAAAAGCGCAGCTTCCTGATTCCGTTCTACGAGTACCCACCCGACTTGAAGGGCTTCCGGGTGAAGGTGTCGGTGATTGAAGCGGGCCAGGGAGAAACGGCGGTGCGCTGACGATGGCGGGCGACGAGGACGCGCGGGAAGCAGTGCGCCGGCTTCATGCGCTCGGAGGTGGACCCGAGGTGGTGCGAAAAGCGGCGGCGCGGTTGCTGGGTAGCCTGGCTCCGACCGAAGCGACCGGGCTCTTGCGCGAGGTGATGCGGTTGGCGCGCGAGGGCTTCGAGCCGGCGATCGACGTGCTGCCGGCGTTCACGCGCGCGCTCGACATGGAGGCCGCGCAGATTCCGTATGCGACCGCACTGCGAAGGGTGGCGGCGCTGCAGGACCACGAAGAGGTCGAGATGCTCTTCAGCGAGGCTCCGCCGCACCGCGAGTACGAAGCGGAAGCCGCCAGGCGGGCGGACTCGAAGCTGTTCACCTTGCCACTCGGCCGGTTGAAGACCCTGGCGCGGCTGACGAAGAACCCCGATGAGCTGGCGCGGTTGGCCGTCGCCTCGGATCCGTCGGTGATTCGAAACGTGCTGTTGAACCCCCGCCTGACCGAAGACGTCGTGGTGCGCATTGCGGCGCGGCGGCCAGCGAGACCCGAGCCGCTGGTCGAAATCTGGCGTTCAGCGCGGTGGTCGGTGCGGCCGATGATTCGAAAAGCCCTGGTGTTCAACCCGTACTTTCCGCCTGACGTCGGCGCGAAGATCGTGCCGTTGCTGTCCAGCGCGGACCTGCGCGAGCTCGCGGGAGACCGCGCGGTGCATCCGTCGATTCGAGAGCAGGCTGCGGCGTTGGTTCAGCTGGCGGGAGGCTGATCGATGCGAATCGACGGGCCAGGGCCGCTGTCGCAATCGGTGCTGTGGCGATGGCAGCGCGAGTTCTACGACGCGCAGGGGCCGGCGGCGTTCACGACGGGCGTGGTGCCGTGGCGAATCACGTCGTGCCTGCTGCTGGCTTCGACCTACGCGGACGTGGCGGCGGCGTATCAGCGCGACGTGCCGGGAAAGCTGCACCTGGTCGAGCTCGGCGGCGGCGTGGGGCGGCTCGCGTTTCACCTGATGCGGGCGCTCACCGAACGCGGGGTCGATTTCCATTACCGGTTCACCGACGCATCGCAGGCGAACGTCGACGCGGCCTCGGTTCACCCGCAGCTGAAGGCGTGGCAGGACGCAGGGACGCTGTCGCTGCAGAAGCTCGATGCGTTGTCGCCTGCAGCGCTCGTGCTTCCGCCCGGGCCGGTGGTGGTGATCGCAAACTACCTCTTCGACACCTTGCCGCATGACGCGTGGCGGGCCGAGCAGGGCAGGGCGGTGGGGCAGAGCGTTGTCGTGGACGCTGCGCATGAACGCGCCGCGCTGTCGGACGTGTCGTGGTGTTTGTGCGACAGCGACGCGCGCGCGCCGGCAGAGGTGGCGGCGTACGCGGCAAAGGTGGGCGAAGGCCGGTTCCTCTGGCCGGTTGGAGCGATCGCCTGCATGGACGCGATCGCCGCAACGCTGAAGCGCCCGCATCTGTGGCTGGTGGCCGACAAAGGCCCCGCCGACCGCGCCCAGATTTCCGGTCACGACACGGCGGAGCTCGCGCGCCACGGCTGTGTGTCGGCGTCGGTGAACTTCGACGCGCTGCGCGATTGGGCCGGCTCCCGACCATTTTTCGCTCCATCGGAAGCCGAGGTGCGATTCGGCGCGTATGCGCTCGCGTCGGGCCCCGTGCCCGCGGTTTCGAAGGCGTGGGTCGAATCGGGCGCGTCGAACCTGCCGCTGCAGGCCGAGGCGTTGCTGGCGCAGTGGGTGACGGACGCGTCGGTGCCCCAGCTGCTGCAGGCCCTGG
>JAYUXE010001148.1:0-6947 GCA_043753165.1 Archangiaceae bacterium
GCGTTGCCGACGGCCTTGAACTCTTCGTCGGTGCGCGTACCGGTGATGGTCGCCTTTCCTTTGAATGACTGGTCGACCTCACTCTTCACCTCGTCCTTCGTCTGGTTGGCGACAAGCGGGTTCAACACGATGTGCCTGCGCTCGTACGCCAACGGGTCTGCCGGCTTGCCCGCCGTCTTTGGCGGCGTCGCCTGCGCCTGCACCGTCGTCCCCGCGCCGGGCAAAGACGTGCGCACCGGCTTCGTCTCGAACAGGTCGCGCTCGAGCTGCTCGCGCAGTGTCGTGCCACCCGCCGCAGCAGGCGCAGCTGCCGGCGCCGTCACCTTCGGACCAACGACCGGAGCAGCAGAAGGCAATGGGGCCAGGCGCGGAGTGATGGGGGGCATGAGAGCCCTCAGCGCAAGGCCCGCGCCGGGCCCCAACCCCATGAATTCACGCCCGCCGCAGCGTGCAGCGAAGCGCGTGTCACGCGACGTGTCGCGCGACGGATTGCTCGGCCAACCGGAATTACGGACCAGTCAAGTCGAGCCACAGCGCCGCGCCGTTGCCTTCGATCGCGACGTTGCCTTCGCCGAGCACCGCGCCGTCACCCGTCGCGAGCGTCGTCGTCGAGCTCTTCAGGGAACCTGCGAGCACAATCAAGTAGCCCAGCCGGCCTTTGGGAACTTCAAACGCGCGAGAGCCGTCGACGTCGAGCCACCAGACTTTCACGTCACAGCGCAGCGGCATGCCGTCGTCGCCGGCGACCAGGTGTTGGCCGGGCTTCGAATCGAGCTGGCGGTAGAAGTACGCCGCGGGTCCACCCTGCGACGTCGGCTCGAACCACAGCTGCAGCATGCGCGTCGGCGCGTCCGTGTCGTTGCCTTCCGCGTGGCGCATACCGTCGCGGGAAGAAATCAGCTGGGCGCCGCGGGGCTTGATGACCTGGCCGTTGGCGCCGTCGCCGTGGTGGCTCAGGTCGCCGTCGATGACGACGCTCAAGATTTCCATCTCTTCGTGGCGGTGCAGCGGAAAGCGCGAGTGCGCAGCGAAGGTCGCGTCGGCGAGCACGATGGCGGGCCCGAGCGCGCTTCCCTGCCCTGCGCTGGGGCCGACCGTCGCGACGAAGTGGTCGTGCAGCGAGAGCCAGTCGAGCTTCGTCGCGGGCAGGGTCGCAACCGGGCGATGACGAATCGAAGCCATGGGCTTCTTCTGAGCACAGGACAGCGCTGCGAGACCACCGAGGACGAGTGCAGCGTGCCGACCTCGTCGCCAAACACCCGCACAAGCTTGATCAAAATCAAATTGAATGGCTGCCATGTCGTTTTTAGTTTTTTAGAAAGTAAATTAAATGTTCGAAAGCAAGTGCCAGTCTTCAGCGAAACCAGAGTGTTGGATTGAAGTCGAGCGATATCAACGTCGGTGCCGTTCGCGCTGCGCTGGCCGGTGGTGAAGGAGCAAAGCGGGTGCGCGTGCTCGAGCGCTGCCTCGCCCGGGCCATTTTCCGGTGGCAGAGCGCGCGGGCGAAGCAGGACAGCGCCATCGGCCAGCCGCAGTGCGGGGCCGTCCACAGGAGCCTACAGGCCGGTGACGGTCGCTTGCCCCGGAGGCGCAGCAGCAGCTTGCCGCCAAGTCCTCCATCAGACATGGTCTCGAGTATGGGCATCCGCACGACTTTCTTCGTGGTGGCGCTGTTGGGGGCTGCCGGGTGTGAGGGATACATCTCGCCGGCTCCCGAAACATCGGTGATGACGGGGCCCTCTGGGCCTGAGGCTGCCAACCCGGCCGCCCGCTGCACCGAGCAAAAGCCGCTGATGTTGCCTCGGCGGCTGGTGCGGCTTTCGAACCCAGAGATTGTCGCGTCGCTGGCGGCCGTGTCGCCGCTCGATGAGGCGAGTTTGCCCGCGGCGTGGCGAAAGCCTTCAACGCCACTGGCGCCCGACCCGGGGTTGTCGGTGTCCCGCGACTTTCTCGAGCAAGTCAGTGGGTTGGGGTTGGTGATCGCGAGCACGCTGCCCATGGCTACGAACTGTCAACCGAGCACGTTTGGGGTTGACCCGGTCTGCACCCGGGCCTCGATTGGGGCGCTGACCCACACCGCTTTTCGCGCGCAAGAAACGACCGAAGACATCGACGCGCTCGTGGCCCTGGCGCTCGACGTCGGGCGCCGTTCGGGGGCTCAGGCTGCGGCGCGCATCACCAGCCGCGCGCTGGCAATGTCTCCCCGGATGCTTTACCTGATGGAAGGAGTCAGCGGCCCGGTCGACCCCACCGTCCCTCGAGGCCTGAGCGTCGCCGAGCTTGCGTCATTCATTTCATTTCGGGTGACCCAGGGCCCGCCGACAGAGGCCTTCTTGGCCGCGCTCAAAGCCCAGCCAACGCCCAATGCCTCACAACTTAAAACCATGCTCGAGCAGCACCTCGGGGTGGGGGTGGTGGCGCGCACCTCACAGGAATTCTTGTCGAGCTGGGTGTCGGTGCCTCAAATTGGACGCGCTACCAAAAACCAGATTAAACACCCGGAAGCGACTCCCGAGTTCATGGCCTCGCTTCAACAAGAAGCGTGGTCTGCGCTGGGCGTGCTGGCGCTCGACGGCCGCACTGGACTGGCTGAGTTGCTCACAGTTCAAGGGAAGTCGGTTGCGAGCAAAGACGACCAGGCGCCCGCAGGAATCGGCCGACCCGGGGTCTTTGCTTTGCCCGGAGTCATCGCGGGCACCTCGGCTGGGTTCGAGACCAACCTGCCCCGCCGCGGCCGCTTCCTGCTTCGCCGGCTGTTCTGCGAAAGCCTCTCAAGCCCCCCGGCAGGAGCCGTTGCCGCCGCTCCGAAGGTGGACCCGACGGGCACGGAACGGCAGCGCTTTGCGAATGTCGAGGCGATCGCCAGCTGCAGCGGTTGCCATGCGCGCATCGACCACCTCGCTTCCGCTTTCGAGGTGTACGACGAGGTGGGGCGAATGAGGGTGAACGATGAGCACGGCAACCGGATCCTGGTTGACGATGTGCACAAGGTCAAAAACGGCGAAAAGCTGACTTTCACCGACGCGACGGATTTGATGCGGCAAACTGCGAAGCTTCCGCTGGTGCAGGGATGCTTTTCCTCTCAGGCATTCACTCACTTTGCACGACAACCGCAAACCAACCCCTTCGAAGCGTGTGAAGGAGAACGCCTCGCCGTTCAAGTGCGACAGCCCGACGGCGGCTTTCCAGTGCAAACCTTGGTGTTGACCTCGCTGCTCAACGCTGCGCTCGCCCCCCGCGCCGACTGACTGGATAATCATGTATACCTTTACCCGACGCGCCTTTCTTCGCACTCTGGCCGGCACCTCTTTCGCAGCGGCGACGCATCGACGGTGGGAGGCCTGGGCTCAGGCAGCAGAATTTCCCAAGCGCTTGCTGGTTGTCTACACCAGCGCTGGTCGCGACAACGAAAGCTATTGCTCGGGCACCGGCGCCGGATACACGCTCTCGCCCGGGTACGCCGCGCTGGCTCCCTTCAAAGACAAAGTTCTCATGCTCGATGGCATCCGCATTCCGGACCACGTCAATGAAGAGCACCCCGCCGGCCGGTGCGCGATGTTGACCGCACGGCCGGCGACGCCGAACGGTGCGACGGGCCAATCGATTGATCGCTTCCTGGCCAATGCCTTGACCAATGGCAAATCTGTATTTTGTGGAGGTCTGGGCACGCGCGGCAACAGCGGCAATGGGGCGATTGACATGCCCATCAGCTGGGAAGCGGCGAACACGCCCAACAACAACTTCATCGAGGGCCGGGGCGAGCTGCTGCAGGCGCTTTTTCCAGGAGTCACCCCCGCCCCCCCAACGCCGATGGATCCTGGCCCGACGATGCCCGACTCCGCCTTGCTCGACGAGCATGCGCTGAACGAGCACCTCACCCAAGAGGTCGAGCGGCTACGAAAAGTCGTGCCCCGCGGGGATGCAGACCGGCTGCAGCTTCATTTGACTGCACTGTCGCAGCTGCGCGCGTCGCTGCCCCCCATCGCAGGAACCGGTTCGGGTGGAGGCGCCGGAGGAGGAACCGGCGGGGGAGGCCTGCCCGCCTGCAACTCTGCAGTGCCGATGGTGATGTCTGAGAATGACAGCATTGGCCTCGCGCTGGCCCATGCCTTTGCATGCGGTCAAGCGAGGATTGCAGTGATGCGCCTGGGCGGGGACGAGCCGATTCACAGCTACAGCCACTGGGGCGACTCTGCCAGCTACCGGGCCCAGCTTCGGGCCGAGGACAAAGCCAACACAGAAACGGTGGCGAGGCTCTTGGGTTACCTCAACCAGTTCCCCGAGGGCAGCGGCACGGTGCTCACCAACACGCTGGTGGTTTGGACCAGCGAGGTCGCGGGCGGGTATTCGGGCGGAGACATTCACGATTTTGTCAACATGCCGTTCGTGCTGGCGGGCGGGCTGGGCGGCAAAATCAAAACAGGCCAGCGGTTGGTGGTGCCTGGGCTGCGCACCTGTGGCGAGCTTTACCGAACCATCGCTCAGTCGATGGGGGTCAACGCGGCTGGCTTTGGAGCCGCCGGGTTCGGCGGACCCTCGTTGACCGACATTTTGGTTTGACCTGCGCAGTCAGCGTCCAGGCACTGGCCGCTGGCGAGTGAGAGAAGATGGGGGCGCGGACCACCGGCATCGTCTCGAGGGTGAAGGAACTCGACGTGGCGCTGTACTTCAGCGTCTCGAGCACCTTGCTGCACTCGTCGGGAAAGTTGTCGATGATGTCGACGAGGTGGCGGCGGCCGTGGGCGAGGCAGTTGCTGGCGATGGTTTTCAGCTCGGCGGGCAGGTTGTGCGAGAGCGCATCGGACGTCTGTATCGGCGGAGGCAGCCGGCAACAGCCGCTCCTGCAGCACTTCTTCAAGGCTTTCGCCCGCCAGCTGTTGTCCCGTGGAGCGTCCGGATCCTGCGCCACTGCGCCGTAGACGAAGCTGCGCACCGTTACCCCGCCGAGCCCCATCGGGCGGGCGATGCCGGGCTGAAGGTCAAGCGTGTAGAGGAGCCCGTCGTCCGTGCCCTCGTCTTCCTCGACGTGCGCCATCAGGTTCAAAGGCTTCGCCTCAGGGCCATGTCCGAAGCGCTTCCATCGTCGCGCGCAAGACATTCTCATCCCACGCCACGTACGCAAGCTTGAGGCGCAGGGTCGCACCTTCGGAGCCGATCACGAGAACTGCCATCGCGCTGTTTTCCATGCCGCTCACGCCGCGGTCCCAAAGACCGCCTGGTCGTGACGATCGAGCGACGTCACATCACGTTCACCCGTGCGTGGCCATCACGTGTACTCGCGCTGGTCGACCTCATCTGTCCGTTCATCTTTCGCTGCGCGCTCACGGACTCGCCGAGAAACCGAAAATGGCGGCCGCTTCTCGGCGCTGCCGGTTCGGATGACGACAATGCCCACAATAATCAAGCAACCACCCAGGACCTTCGGCCACGCCACAGGCTCAGCGTAAAGCGCCCAGGCCAGGAGCAAGGCGAGCCAGCGACAGAGAAAAGAAGAACGCATTGAGTCCCCCCAGCCCCAGTGCGGTCGCGAAAGTTCCCCAGCGCGCTGTGCTCGCCGTGGGCAGCGAAGACGCGGACTTCAACAGGCCGTTGTGAGACGGGTTCAACACGATCGCGAGCAGCAGGTACCCGTACGAGGGGGTCCAACCGGGCATGGTTGACCTTTAGGGCTGCTGAAGCGCGCGCGGGGTCTACGAATACCAATTCCAGTCGCTGACAACTCCCTCTCGCCGGTACAAAGCCAAAAGCGACGCTGCACAACCTCACCCGTAGCGGACCCGCGCCGTGAAGCATTGTTTCGGTTCACCCGGGTGGGTTCGGCGTTGCGGCGCGCGCTTCGTTGAAAGAGAACCCCCACTTGTTGCTCGCGTCCCTCTTCTCGATTGCCGTGCTCGCGTCGTCGCCGGGCGAAGAGGCCCCCGTCGCAGGTGAGCCCGAGGCGATGGAGCTGCTCTCGGACGGCGGCCTTCCCCCACTCACCGAAGATGGCGTGCTTCCCCGCACGGACGCGGGCGAAGCGACCGAGGAAGTCGTCCCCGCCGAGCCCGAAGTTTCAGTCGAGCACGTCGACTCGGAGCTGGGCGAAGAGCCCCAGAGCCCCCCTGCGATTCCGGAAGCCGACGCAGGCGTCGACCTCGTGCTCACGCCCCCCTTTCTCGTCACCCCGCGCGTTCGCATCGCCGCGTCGCATGCGCTCGTCGGCCGGTTCGCCAGCAACACCTGCCAACGCCCCATCGCCACGTCTGCGTTCGAACGCGTCAGCGCGCGCCTCGAAGCAGCCAGGGCCGCCGCCGGCACCGCGCCCATCGTCTTCGATGCGGGCGACATGCTCGGCAATTCGGCGCTGGGCCGGCTGGCGGTCGAGGCCGACGTCGCCCGTCTCGTCGAGGCGGTCGCCGCGTTGGGAATTCGCGGGCGCGCCGTTGGACATCGCGACCTCGCCGGCTCTCGACAGCGCCTGCTCGACTTCACCCGCGCGCTGAACACGCGCAACGTGCCTACCGTTCTTTCGAACCTCATCTGCGGTGAGTGGGCGAAAGAGTTCTGCGACGCCGTCATCAGCCGCGACAGCCCCCCACTGGTCATCGACACACCCGAGGGCCGCGTCGCCTTCGTCGCCGCCATCTCGCCCACGTCGCTGCGGCAAATCGACAAGACGCTGGGCCAGGGAATCTCGCTGACTCCCGCGGCCGAGGCGATTGCCGACGCGACCCGACGCGCGCGCGCGATGGGCGCTGACTGGGTGGTCGCCGCGTACGACCCGGCCATCGGCAACGAGCTCGAAGACGCGACCCAGATGGTCGCGTCGATCGACAGCGCAGCGAGCCCCGACATCGTCTTCGTCTCTGGAGTGGCCGACCAGTTCCGTTCCGCGCTCACCGCCAGCGGGAACACGATGCTCGTCGCGACCCGCCC
Organism: Archangiaceae bacterium; assembly: GCA_043753165.1. Taxonomy (GTDB): domain Bacteria; phylum Myxococcota; class Myxococcia; order Myxococcales; family Myxococcaceae; genus JAGSPQ01. The sequence continues at coordinate 6,916 of JAYUXE010001148.1, forward strand.
TGCCGAAGTCGTGACGGTCGAGCTGCGCGACG
>JAYUXE010001149.1:0-2951 GCA_043753165.1 Archangiaceae bacterium
GGTGTGCCGGCCTTCCTTCACAGGGGCGTGTGTGGCAGGCGGCCGCAGTGGGGCGCGGCCTTTTGTCTCACTGAGGCAGCGGACCACGCGTCAGGCGGCGCAAAACTGCTCGTAGTCGATGTACTCGATCTTTGCGCCCTCGCGGCACACCGGGCAGTTGGGGTCGCGGCGCAGCTTCAGCGTGCGGAAGGTCGAGCCCAACGCGTCCAGCGTCAGCAGGCGGCCGTTCAACGGCTCGCCGATTTTCAAGATGAGCTTCAGCGCTTCGTTCGCCTGGAAGAGGCCGACGATGCCCGGCAACACGCCGAGCACCCCCGCTTCGGCGCACGACGGCGCCATGTCCGGCGGAGGCGGCGTCGGGTACAGGCACCGGTAGCACGGCCCGTCGTACGGGATGAACGTCGTGACCTGGCCTTCGAACCGGTAAATCGAGCCGTGGATGTTCGGCATGCGGTGCTTCACGCACGCGTCGTTGATCAGGTAGCGCGTGGGGAAGTTGTCGCCGCCATCGAGCACCAGATCAAACCCGTCGAACACGCGGTCGATGTTCTCGGAAGTGAGACGTTCCTGAAACTGAATCACCTTCACGTCGGGGTTCAGCGCCTTGATCGCCTCGGCTGCGCTGGCGGTCTTCGGCATCCCCTTGCGTTCCATCGTGTGGATCACCTGCCGCTGCAGGTTCGACAGATCGACGACGTCCATGTCGACGATGCCCATCGTGCCGACGCCTGCCGCCGCCAGGTACAGCGCCGCGGGGGAGCCCAGGCCGCCAGCGCCCATCAGCAGCACCTTCGCCTTCAACAGCTTCGCCTGGCCTTCTTCACCGACCTCTGGAATCGAGAGGTGGCGGCGGTACCGTTCTTTCTGATCGCTCGAGAGCACGAACGGCACGTCGGTGGGGTAGGCCGCGTCGTGCCAGCGGTTGTAGCCGCCGGCCAGTGACTGCACGTTGGTGTAGCCGAGCTCGGCCAGCGATCGCGCGGCCAGGGCCGAACGCACGCCACCGGCGCAGTAGAGAATCAGCGCTTCGTCGCGCTGCGCTTTCTCTTCGATCTTCAATTCGAGGAAACCGCGGGGCACCGAAATCGCCCCGGGCAGGCGGCCCGCGCCGTATTCCTCGGTTTCACGAACGTCAATGAGCTTCAGCGGCGCCTTCGCTTCGAGCTGCTTTTTCAGATCGTCGACGGTGATTTCACGAATGGTTTTTTTCGTCGCAGCCAGCAGATCGCGGAACGTGGGCGCCATGGCCGGCGGATATAACGCCCTTCCATGAGCGATGCGATCGCAAGGCCACTGTCGGGCAAGGTTGCCCTCGTCACCGGTGCAGGACAGCGGCTGGGGAAGGAAATTGCGCTGGGCCTGGCGCGCCTGGGCGCCGACGTCGCGGTGCATTTCAACGATTCGAAAGACGGCGCGGCCGGCACCGTTTCCGCCATCGCCGTCGACGGCAACCGCGCGCAGGCGTTTCAGGCCGACCTCACCCAGGCGGCCAGCCTCGCGCCGATGGTGGCGGCAGTGGAATCGGCGCTGGGGCCGATCGACATCCTTGTCAATTCCGCCGCGATCTACCTGCGCGAAGACTTCCTGCAGACCCCGCTTGCGATGCTGGATTCTCAGTGGGCCTTGAACGCGCGGGCGCCGTATCTGCTGAGCCAGCGGGTGGCCCCGGGAATGAAGGCCCGCGGCCGGGGCGACATCGTCAACGTCCTCGACGTCGGGGGAGCGATCAACGCCTGGCGCCACTACTCGGCTTACTGCATGACCAAGGCGGCGCTGGCCTCGCTGACCCTGTGTCTCTCGCTGGAATTGGCGCCGCAGATTCGGGTGAATGGGGTGGCTCCGGGCACGGTGTTGCCGCCGGTCGCTTTGGGGGCCGAAGCGCTGGAACAGCTCAAAGCCCGGGTGCCCCAGCAGCGCTTCGGAAGCCCTTCCGACGTGGTCGATACGGTGGGTTTTCTCGTCACCGGCCCGCGGTTCATCACGGGGCAGATCATCGCGGTCGACGGAGGGCGCAGTCGGGCGACCAGCTGACGGGCTGGCCCCGCGGGTGCACCTCGTTATAGATACGAATCATGGAAAACAGCACCGCAGAAGCAGTCGCCACCCCCTCGACCGGCCCTGTGGCAACGGGCTCGACGGCGATGCTCACCCTCACCGAGAAGGCCGTCGCCCAGGTGAAGGACGTGATGAAGAGCCAGAGCTTCGAAGGCTATTTCCTCACCGTGCGCGTGGTCCCCGCGGGCTGCAGCGGCCTGGGCTACGACCTGAACCTGATGAAAGAGTCGAAGCCGGGCGACCTCGTCTGGGAACAGGACGGGATCAAGCTCTGCACCGACCCGATCAGCACGAAGTACTTGAACGGCACCGAGGTCGACTTTCAGAAGACCGACATGGGGGCCGGGTTCAAGTTCAGCAACCCGAACGCAAAGTCGTCGTGCGGCTGCGGCACTTCCTTCTCGACCTGATCGCATGTTCCACCGGGGGATGATCTTCAGCGCGCTGCTGTGTGCAGCGTGCGTGACGACCGCCAACAAGGCAGACGACGCGCGCGTGGACGACACGACGCGCCCCGAAAAGTCTGGCAACGAGAAAGACCCGAGCAAGTGTGGCCCCGATGGAAAGGGCGACCTCGTGTTGCTCGACGCGCGCACCGCCGGGCCGCTGACCTGCACGATGGTGACGGTGAACAAAGAGCCCGGCAACTGTCCGCGCGGCGAGTCGTGCCTCAGCGAGTCGGTATTCCACGGCTACACGAATTCCCGAGGGCAGATTGTGGTGCCCGACGCGTTCAGCAACGTTCGGCTCGTCGGAGTGGCCGATGGCTATTCGCCGTCGTACCTGGAGGATGCGTCAATCACGAAGGGCCGGATTCTCGAGCTCGAGATGGCGCCATCGTCGGGCTTCTGGCTCAAGGCGCTCGACCACGAAGGCAACTACCTGCAGGACGTCGT
>JAYUXE010001150.1:0-2947 GCA_043753165.1 Archangiaceae bacterium
TGGCAGTGTTGAGCGGCTGCGCGCACCGCGCGTACGTCACGGGTCCCGACTACAGCCCGCACGCGCGCATCGACTGGGCGACGTTCATTCGCGGCGAAGACAGCGTCGTCATCGAAGCGGGCGTGGCGCTGGGTTCGAACGAGCAGATGTTGATGCGCGCCGAGGTGCGCTGCCTCGTCGGAGCGATGGCGCCCCCCCGCGGCTTCCGCCTCGTCTTCATCACGCCCGACCCCGAGGTCGAGTCGCCGGTGGTGGTGAAGCAGGGCTACTTCACGGTTCACCGCTGTGACGAGCAGGTCGAGTTCTCGGGCGGCTGGGATGTCGAAGGCACGATTCACGCGAGCTTCGAGGCCAGGCACCAGAAGCCGAACCCGCCCTTTCCCTTCAACCACGTCGAGTTCCGGCACGTCACCGCCACCGAAGCGCCCCCGCCGAAGCCGCCGGATCTCGAGAAGCAGAAGGAGTTCGAGCGGCGCCGCCCCCGCGAAGTTCCGGTGGAAACCCCCGCGGAAATCACGCCCGAGAATTGAGCGGATCTGCGCAGGCCCGTTACATCGCGTGGATCATTCACGCCGGGGAACCTTCGAGGTGACGGTGCAGATAATTGTTTACCGTGCACCCACTCCAGGCAGGCGCCGCCGCGTTTCCGGGCATCACCGTCGAGCCCAAAGCCTTCGGCCGCTTCCTTGCCCGCTTGAATCCCAGCGCGGCAACGCTGCCCGACGTCTACCTCGCGTTCGCCTGCAGCGTTGGCGAGCCGCAGGCGCTTCGCTGCTTCGACCAGCTGCTCATCGCCCGCGTGCCGATCGCCGTCGCTTCCATCGATGCGTCGCGCTCTTTCGCAGACGACGTCACCCAGGCGCTTCGCATGCGCATGCTCGTGGGCCCGCCGCCCGCAATCGCCGGTTACCAGGGCAAAGGCTCGCTGGCCGGTTGGGTGCTCGTCGCCGCCACGCGCCTTGCGATCGACCTCGTCCGCGAGCGCCGCCGCTGGGTGAATGATGGGTCGAGTGAAATCGAGCTGCTCGAGACGCTGGTCGCTACGGGCGATACCGAACGTGAACTCTTGCGCGCGCGGCACGGCGAAGCGTTGCGAGAAGCGATTCGCGCGGCGTTCGACAGCATCAGCAGCCGTGAGCGCGCCGTGCTGAAGTTCCACGTGCTCGACGGCGCGAGCATCGACACCATCGCGGGCATGTACAGCATTCACCGCGCGACGGCGGCCCGCTGGATTCAAGGCGTCAACGCCACGCTGCGCGAACGCACCCTCGCCCGCCTCGCCAGCGTGCTCGCGCTCGGAAAGAGTGAAGCGAGAAGCCTGCTGCACACGATGTTCAGCGAAGCCGACGTCAGCCTGCGCCGCCACCTCGCCGCCACGACATGAACTGTCTGGGCGAAGAGCTTCTCGCAGCCTGGGGCTCGGGCCGGTTGGACCCTGTCGAGCAACTGCGCGCGCGAGAGCACCTCGAGACGTGCGCCGACTGCCGGTTGTTGTGCGACCTCATCGAGCGCGGCCGCCCCGCCTTCACGCAAGCCGTCGCGCTGAAACCCGGCGAGAAGCTCGGCCCGTACACCTTGCTCGAGTGGGTCGGGCAAGGCGGCATGGGTGAGGTGTTCGCTGCGTACGACGCCCGCCTCGATCGCCGCGTCGCGCTGAAGGTGTTGAGCGGCTCGCGTGTCGCCGCGCTCGGCGAAGAAGCAAAGGCGCGAATCCTTCACGAGGCGCGCGCGATGGCGCAGCTCAACCACCCGAACGTCGCCACCGTGTTCGACGTCGGCGAAGAACAGGGCGTCGCGTACCTCGCGATGGAATTTCTGCCGGGCGGAAATCTGCGCGCGTGGCAGGACGCGCCGCGCACGCTCGAAGAGACGCTGGTGGTGTTCAACGAAATCGCGCGCGGCCTCGCGCATGCGCATTCGCGCGGCGTCGTGCACCGGGACTTCAAGCCCGCGAACGTCGTGTTCGATGCGGAGTCCGTGCCGCGCATCACCGACTTCGGCCTCGCGGTCGTCGGCGCAGAATCCGAAGGGAAAGAGGTGGTGGGCACGCGCGGGTACGTCGCTCCGGAAGTGGTCGCCGGGCAGAAGGCGACGGCGGCGGCAGACCAGTTCGCGTTCGGCGTCGCGCTTCGGCAGACGTTGCAGGCCGTCGGCGCGAAGCCGGGTCCGCAGTTGCTCGCGACGCTCGACGTGCTCACGGCGCCGACCCCGGGTGCGCGCTTCCCTTCGATGGCCGAAGCGAAGGTCGCGCTCGCAAAGACGCAGCCGTCGACGCGCCGCCGCCGCCTCCGGTCGCAGGTGATGTTGTCTCTGGCGACCGCCCTGTTCGTCGCATCCGCAGCTGCAGCGATTCACCACCTCGGCCGCTGTGATTCAGCGGGCGAGCCGGCGCGCGCGCTGAAACGTGAAATCGCGCAACGTGTTCCGCTGGCCCTTGCGGCGCTGGAACAGCGCACCGGCGCGCGGCTCTCGCCTTCTGTGCTCGCCGAGCTGCAGCGGCAGCTGACCGATTGGGAAACGTTGTCGAACGAGCTTTGTCATGCGCACGTCGACCCGGCAGGAATTGCGGCGGCCGAGCTTCGCGAATCGTGTGCGGCCGTGGGCCTTGCCGCCGTCGATGGGTATGTCGCGTGGTTGAGGCAGGCCAGCGAGCCGGCGGTGGCGTGGGAACGTTTGATGGAGCTGCCGCCGCCGGATGCGTGCCGCCTCGTTCGTACCGACGACGCCGCCGCGTGGAGCGAAGCCGGCGCCGCGAAGCAACGCACCCAGGTCGAAGCGCTGATTGGCCGCGTGCAGGGCTCGACCGATTCGATTTCCCTCGAGCTGGCCGAGCAGCTGCCACGCGCGCTCGCGCTCGCCGCCCGCGTCTTCAACGGCGCGCCTTGCAGCGACGAGGGGCTGATGCAGGAAGCGATTTCTGCCGCCCGTCGCGCGCACCACCACGTCG
>JAYUXE010001151.1:0-6937 GCA_043753165.1 Archangiaceae bacterium
ACACGAATGCCACCGGTGCTGCGGTGTCCTTTAATTCCGACCATGCCCGCCTTTTTGGCTTCCGAGATGAACTTGTCCTCGAGGGCCTCCGACGCGAGGCGGAACACGATGTTCATGGTGGATCTGCTGGCAGGCTCGACCGACGTCTTGAAGTAGCCGCCGCTGCCGTCGATCGCCGCGTACAGGGCGTTGGCTTTCGCGCGGTTGCGCTGTTCCATCTTGTCCAGGCCGCCAAGGTCCTTGATCCACTGCAGGACGTTGCGAGCGAGGTAGATGCCCAGCGTGTTGGGCGTGTTGTACAGCGAGTTCTCTTTCGCGTGCGTCGTGTAGCGAAGGATGCGGGGGATGTCTTCGCGTCCCGTCGCGATCCAGTCTTTGTTCGCGATCGCGACGACGAGGCCCGACGGCCCGATGTTCTTCTGGGCGCCCGCGTAGATGAGGCCGAACTTCGAGACGTCAATGGGCCGCCAGAGGAAGTCCGAGCTCATGTCGCAGACGTGCGGCACGGCGCCGGTGTCGGGCAGCGTCTGGAACTGGGTGCCCGAAAGAGTGTTGTTGCTGGTGGTGTGGACGTAGGCCGCTTTGGGGTCCAGCTGCAGCTCGGCCTGAATGGGGACGCGAAGAAACTTCCCTTCGGGGGTCTTCACGTTGGCGGCGATCTTCACGCTGCCGATGCCCTTCGCCTCTTCGTACGCTTTGTCCGACCACCCGTCGGTGAGCACGTAGTCGGCGCTGAGGCCGGCTTTCAGGAAATTCATCGGCACCATCGCGAACTGCAGATGGCCGCCGCCCTGAAGAAAGAGCACCTGGTGCGACGCGGGGATCTTCAGCAGCTCGGTGAGCAGCGAGATCGCCTCGTTGTGAACGGCCTCGTAGTCCTTGCCGCGGTGCGAGTGTTCCATGATCGACATCCCGGTCTTCTGGAAGTCGAGCAGCTCGTCGCGCGCGCGTTCGAGCGCAGGAAGAGGGAGACCAGCAGGGCCAGCGTTGAAGTTGATCACACGCATCGAGCCCCTATATCGCGAACGGGTGCACGACGAGACCCGAACGCAGCTTGGGTTCGAACCACGTCGACTTGGGCGGCATGATCTCGCCCGCGTCCGCGATCGCCATCAGCTGCTCGAGCGTGGTCGGGAACATCGCGAACGCCACCGCCGCCGAGCCCGACTTCACCCGCTTCTCGAGCTCGGCCGTGCCACGAATGCCGCCGACGAAGTCGATGCGCTTGTCGAGCCGCGGGTCGCCGATTCCCAACAGGGGTTCGAGCACGTTGTTCTGCAAAATCGACACGTCCAGCACGCCCGTCGGCGTCTCTGCCCAGGTGCCGAGCTTCGCGGTCAAGCCGTACCACTGGCCCCCGAGGAACATCCCGAAATGGTGGACTGCCGCAGGCTTCGCGGTCGTCGTCTTCTCGACCGTGAACTTCTCTGAGACCTTTGAGAGGAACTGTTCGGGCGTCGCGCCGTTCAAGTCCTTCACCAGCCGGTTGTAGTCGAGGATCTGCAGCTGATCGTGGGGGAACACCACCGCGAGGAAGCCGCCATGGTTGCCCGCTTTGCCCTTGCGCAGCGCGTGCACCCGCGACGCGGCGGCCGAACGGTGGTGGCCATCGGCGATGTACAGCGCGTCGACCTCGCGAAACCGGGCGTCGAGCTTCGCGTTGAACGATTCGTCGGCGACCCAGAACGTGTGGCCGATGCCGTCGTCGGTGGTGAACGCGTACTCGGGCGCCTGCGACGTGACCGAAGCGATCAACGCGTCGATCGCCGGCACCGCGCGGTAGGCGAGAAACACCGGCTCGTCGTTCGCGTCCAGCGCGTCGATGTGGTGGGTGCGGTCGTCTTCCTTGTCCGCGCGCGTGAGCTCGTGTTTCTTGATCTTCGCCGCGTCGTACTCGTCGACGCTGGCCGCCGCGACGAGCCCTGTTTGCACGTGGGCGCCCATCTGCTGGCGGTAGACGTAGAAGTGCGCCTTCGCGTCCTGCACCAGGACGCCGCGGGCGATGAAGTCTGTGAGGCTCGCGGCGCCCCGTTGATAGACAGCGTCCGAATGCTCATCCGTGCCCGCCGGCAACCCGATCTCGGGCCGCGAGACCTGGAAGAAGCTGTCGGGCTTCCCTTCGGCGTACGCGCGCGCCTCGGCGCTGTTCACCACGTCGTAAGGCAAAGCGGCCACCTGCAGCACGCTCGTCTTCGGCGGGCGCAGACCTCTGAACGGTTTGAGAATTGCCATGGGCGCGCTGGCGTTTACCTGATCTGTTAGAGACGTGTCGTGGCCCTGCTCGAGCTGAACCGACGTCGGCTCGTGATCGTGACCGGCAAAGGTGGCGTCGGGAAGACCACCGTCGCCGCGGCGCTCGCCCGCACGTTCGCCGCGGCGGGCAAGCGCGTGCTGATCGCGGAAATCGCGGCGCACGAGGACACGCCGTCGTCCGTGTCGCTGGCGCTCGGCGTTCGTCCCCTCACCGAAGATCCGCAGGGCGTCGCGCATTTGATCTGGGGCTGCCTGCTCACGCCGTCGATGGGCCACCGGCGATTTCTGCAGGACACGCTGCCGATGAAGATCCTCGCGGACGCCGCGATGAAGTCGCAGGCGCTGCGCCGGTTCCTGATGGCGGCGCCCGGCTTCTCGGACATGGGCGTGATGTACCGGATGCTCGACTTGATGCGGCAGCGGCGCCCCGACGGTGGCTTTGCGTATGAGCACTGCGTCATCGACTCGCCCGCCACCGGTCACGCGCTCGCGCTCGCCCAGATCCCCGAGCTGCTGACCCGCATCATTCCCGGAGGCCCCATCTTGCGTGCGGCGAAAGACGGGCTGGCCGTGCTCACCAACCCGCAGGAAACGGCGACGGTGGTCGTGACGCTGCCCGAGACGTTGCCAGTGACCGAGGCGATCGAGCTCAAGCGCGGGCTTCAAAAGCACCGGCTTCCCGTCGCGGGCGTGATCGTCAACCGGCTGCCTGTCGACCCATTCTCCGAGGCCGAAAGGCTCGCGGTGCACGCCGCGATCGGCGCAGGCCCCGAGGTGCTGGGTCAACGCGAGCTGCAGCGCATCGCCCGCGCGCAAGCAGCGCTGCGCCTGCTGCCGGATCCGAAAGACACGGTGACGATGCCCGAGCTCGAAGCGACGGGCGGTGAGCTCACGCGACGCCTGGCTGAGCTGCTGGCGCGGGAACCTTCGCCGCCCACTGCTCGCTGAGCTCCCACAGGCGCTTTGCAGCGGCGTCGTCGGTGGCAAACGCTTGCGGCCGCGTCTCGCGGTTGTTCGCGAAGTACTTGCCGGTGACGCCTTCGACCTCGGGGGAAGAGGCGAGGTAGACGCTGGTCTTCGCCCCCTCGGTTTCGTCGATCGCGAAGAGGTACGCGATGGGCTTGATGAAGCTCCAGAAGCCCGGCTTGGCCAGGAAGTCGGAAGCGACGAAGCCCGGGTGCAGGCAGTTGACGGTGATCTTCTTGTCCGCGAGCCGCTTCGCGAGCTCATGCGTGAAGAGAATGTTCGCCGCCTTGCTGCGCGAGTACTGCGACCAGGTCGAGTACGACTTCTCGGCCATCAGGTCGTCCCAGTCCAGCGCACCGCGGACATGGGCCCGGCTCGCGACGTTGACGATGCGTGCGGGCGCCGACTTCTCGAGCACCGGCAGCAGCGCGTTCGCCAGCACGAAGTAGGCGAGGTGATTCGTCGCCATCGTGCGCTCGTAGCCATCGACGGTGACGGTGCGGCCGGGGAACATGCCGCCCGCGTTGTTGAGCAGCACGTCGAGGCGCGGGTACTTCGCGATGAACTCGGCAGCGACGCGGCGGACCTCGGCGATGGACGAGAGGTCGGCCAGCAGGAAGTCGACCTTCGGGCTCGCGGTGCGCGTCTTCAGCTCTTCGACGACGCGTTTCGTCTTCTCGGGGTTGCGCCCGACGATCACCACGTGCGCGCCCTGCTGCAGCAGCGCGAGGGCGGCCTGCTTGCCGATGCCCGCCGTGCCACCTGTGATCAGCACCGTCTTCCCTTCCATCGTCCCGGTCATTGCCGCGATCTCTAGCAGTTTGTGGAAATGAGATATGGACGCCCGCGTGCTGGCCGAGCTCGTGAAGTCGAAAAAGGTGATCGTGTGCTGTGGCGCAGGCGGCGTCGGCAAGACGACGACCTCGGCCGCCGTGGGGCTCGCCGCGGCGCAGGCAGGAAGGCGCGTGCTGGTGCTCACCATCGACCCGGCGAAGCGGCTCGCGCAGGCAATGGGAATCGCCGAGAACGCGAAGGCGCCGACGCCGATCAGCCGCGATCGCCTCGATGCCGCGGGCGTCACGACGGGCTCTCTGGACGCATGGATGCTGAACCCCGACGTGGTGTTCGACTCGCTGGTGCGGCGCATGGCGAGAACGCCCGAGCAGGCGCAGCGCATCATCAACAGCCGGTTGTTCCGCCACCTGTCCGAGATGGTGGCCGGGATGCAGGAATTCACCGCGGCCGAAGCGCTGTACGACCTGAGCACCAGCGGCGCCTATGATCTCGTCGTGCTCGACACGCCGCCCGCGCGCAATGCGCTCGATTTTCTCGAAGCACCGGGAAAGCTGGCGCGCTTCCTCGACGAGCGCGTGATCAACCTCTTCTTGCCGGGCAAGACCCGGTTCTCGATCTTCCGGAAGGCGACTGAGCTCATCGGCTCGGTGTTCGACAAGGTCTTCGGGGCCGAGCTGTTCGCGGAGATTCAGGAATTCTTGGGCGCGTTCGCAGGGATGTTCGCCCCGATGCGGCAGCACGCAGAAGGCGTTCGAGATCTGCTGCGCGGCGGCGACGCGGCGTTCCTGCTGGTCACGAGCCCCGAGGCGGCGGCGCTCACCGAGGCGCGCTACTTCCGCGATCGCATTCTCGGGATGAAGCTGCCGTTCGCAGGCTTCGTGCTCAACCGCAGCTGGGCGCGCGCGGAGAATTTGCGAAGGCCCGAATCGATCGTGCTCGAGCCCGCCGCCTCTTTCGACACCATCAATGGCATGGCGAAGCTCGCCCACCTGGCGAACGTCGAGCTCGCCCGCGTGCAGCGCGATCAGAAGTTGCTGCAGCAGCTCTCGGCCGACCTGCCCCCGAAGGCGATCGCGGTTGCGGCTCCGTACCTCGGCGATGCGATCGAAGACTTGAGCGGACTTGCGCTGCTCGCCAAGGGGCTCGTCGGCTAGCAGCCGCCCGCCTTCGCCGCGGCAGCAGGGTCCCGTCGTTGAGCACGCCCCCGCGTCTCTCGGAAAGCCGGAGCTGGACCGCGATGGGGCCGCGACGACGAACAACGCGGCCACTGCAAAGAGCAGCGGCAACAGCTCAGTCGCGGTGAACCGCTTTACGGCAAGCCTGAGCCGCCGTCGACGTGGCGAATTCGTGCCGTGTCGCAAGGACATGAACGCAGGCCAGTCAGTTCTGCCACGCGGCCAACAGCCAGAAACCACCGGCCGCTGCAGGCCCCGCCCGAACGTGAGGTCGAGGCGATCACCCGTCCTCGCGGCCGATTGTGTCCGTGGCGCTCGGGTCGAACCGCCGAAACACAGACGAGGTGCTCGTCCTCGAGTGGGCAGTTTTACTGACGCGAGGGGGTCGATTCTTGCTGTCGCCGAAGCCACACAACACCGGGGACTCGGCCTGCCGGGCCTGATCGCGGAGTCGCGGCGATGCCGGGGAATGCACCACGGTCTGGGCCCAGTAAAGCTCGCAGCCGTCCTCCAGCCCGTCATGGATGACGTTCAACTCGCCCAAGCCCAGGAACTCGAGTCGCACCGCTTCGCCCTTCTCATTCGGGTACCTGGCCTCGTGTTGTTGACCGAGGGCGTGCGCCTTCTCATGCGCTTCGGCGGGGGAGTCCGCCCGAATGAGCACGGTGTTGACGTGAACTGTGACCTTTTTACGGCGACCCACCGAGATCGAAACGACCAGGTCGGCCACGTACCATTTGGCGTCTCTGGGGATGTAGCCCATGCGGCCGCGCTACTTGTCGACGACAACCGAGTGGGACACGAGCCCGCTCAGGAAGGTGATCTGTTGCTTCTGCGCCTGCTTCAAGTTGATCAGCACGCGCGGCCGCCCTTCCATCAAGGCAAACCCGAGCACGACACCGAGCCGCACGTGGTCGGCGACACCTGAAATCGTGAGCACGGTGCTGCTGGTCGCCGCCTCGACGATCTCCGCGGTGAGCGCGCTGTCGATCTCGGGCGCCAGGTAGACGACCTGCGGCTTTTCAGCGGCCAGCGTGGCGCGAAACGTCTTCGCATCTCCGTACGCGATCAGCCTCGGCTCGGCCGTGTACTTCCCGAGCTTGCCCACCGACGCGATCGTGCTGCCCAGTGACTGCGCGCCGCGCGTCGGGCTTTCCTTCGAGCCCGGGTGCACCACCAGCACCTTCACCGACTCGGTGCCCGCGGGGACGAAGTTCTGCACGTACGTCGACATCTTCGACAACAGGTTCACCTGCAGCTGCACCGGCAGCTCGTCCGCGCGGGCCGCTGTGCCCACGAACAGAAGCACGATGACCAAGAGCCGCGCCATGATCAGAGCCGCACGTTCGCTTCCAGCATCGCGCTCACCGGAGCGACCGGATTCGTCGACGCCCCCACCCCACCCGTCGGCAACGGCGCGCTGCTGTCACCGATGCGCACCGACGTCGGCACCGTGCCCAGCGACCGGCCCGTCACCGTCAGCCGGAGCCCGACCCGCGGCGAGACCTGCTGCTCGATCGCGCCACGGACGTCGATTGACCACGGCAACGTCAGCCCGTCGAGGTTCCGATCATCGAGCAGCGTCGTCTCGCTGGCGTAGTTCACCTTCATCCGCGGCGAGTTCAGGTTCCCGGCCACCGACACGCGCGGCCGGCCTTCGCCGAGCCCCACCGACATGTGCGCCGTCGCATAGAAGTCCGGCATCGCATCGGCCGGCAGGAACACCGAGTCGAACATCTTCGAGCCAT
>JAYUXE010001152.1:0-2946 GCA_043753165.1 Archangiaceae bacterium
GGCACGTCCAGCTGCTGGCAAAGCCGGTGGTAGCGGTGAAGCGTGAGCCCCGAGACCGTGTGGTACAGATGCGCGAAGGTGCCAATGGGCAGCACGTAGCGCGCGACTTCCTGCGCCTTCTTCTTGAGGCCCAGCACCCAGCGATCCGGCGCCCGCCGCCGCGCCGGGAAAATCCGGAAGAACTCGTCAGACACCTTCGGCGTCAGCAGCACGATGAGCTTCTGGTACGCGTCCATCGCCTGGTGAACGGCGGCGGAATAGAGCGCCGCGTGGTTCTCAGCCATCGCCGGCATCACCACGTTGCCCGGCTTCACCTCGACGTAGCGCTGGCTGACCTGCTCTGAGTTGTAGAAAGGGTGGCTGTGCAGGAAGGACCAGATGGCCTGCCGGCTCACGTTCTCGAGCGTGAACTGAAACGTCGCGTGCTGAATCGTCGTGTGGTGCCCGGCCGCGTACGTCTCGACGGCGATGCGGTCTCTCAACGCGATCGCCTTGTCGTCCTTGCGAACGTCCTCGGCGGTGATGATGCGCGAGTTGTAGCAAGTGCGCGCCGTCGCAATCGCGTTGTCGAAGGCATCGGATCCGAACCCTTTCACCAGGGTCACTTTCGGCAGCGGCGAGGTGAAAGCGGGTGCGGTCACGAACGGCACGATTGAATCGAGAGCGATCTCGAAAGCAAGCCTTCCCGCGTCAGCCTCATGGGTCGCGAAATTGATTCTGATTCTCAGTATTGACGCCGAGACGAGGCGGTTGGTACGCGACGGGTGTGCTCGCCCTTGCGCTGACCGTCGTACTCGCTGCTTCCCCCGAAGCGCCCCAGGCAGATGCCGCCTGGCACCGGCTGGTCGGCCTGCTGCAATACCTGCACGGCGACTACGCCGGAGCGATCGAGACCAAAGACAAGGACGAGCTGAAAGAACAGAGGGGCTTGATTCACGAAGCCATCCTCTCGGTCGATTCGCTGGGCACGCAGGCCGAGCCGTACCGCGCGGCGATCGAATCGCTGAAGGCGCGCATCGACGAAGGCAAAGACCCCGAGCACGTGCCTGCCGAATGCCAGGCGCTGGCGTTGAAGATTCTCGAAGAGCAGAAGCTGCAGCGGGCTCCACGGAAGACGCCCGACTTGAAGCAGGCCGAGACGCTGTGGGCGACGCACTGCACGCTGTGTCACGGGGTGAATGGGGATGCGAAGACGGCGATCGCTCAGACGTTGAACCCGCCGCCGGTGAGCTTTCACGACCCGGAACGGATGACGACGCTGACGCCGTACCGTGCGTTCAACACGAGCACGTTCGGCGTGAAGGGGACCGCGATGGTCGCGTTCACGCAGCTGACCGAGGAAGAACGCTGGTCGCTGGGCTTCTACGCGTTCACGTTTCGTCAGCCGGCCTGTGACCACGTGCCGCCATCGGTGACGCTGCAAGAGCTCGCGCAGTCGACCGATGAAGAGCTGGCGGCGAAGTACGGGCAGCGTGAGATCGCGTGCCTGCGGAGGAAGCTGCCGGAAGAGAAGGTGGCGGGTGGTCTCTTCGGGCCGGCGCGGGCGGGCATCGAACAGGCGCAGAAGCTCTTCGCGGCGGGGCAGAAAGATGCGGCGCGCGCGGCGGTGGTCGACGCGTACCTGCTGGGCATCGAGCCGGTCGAGCCGACGCTGCGCGCGCGAGATCCGATCGCGGTGCGGGCGATCGAAAACGGCTTCGCGCAGACGCGCGTCGCCGCGGACAAGGGCGAAAACTTTCAGGAAGAGTCGGCCGCGCTGCTGAAAATTCTCGAGCAGGTCGAGAACGACGGCATGGAGAAAAGCGGCTTCTGGTCTGTCTTTTTTGCGGCCGTCTTCATCATGCTGCGCGAAGGCTTCGAGGCGTTGGTGGTGGTGGGCGCGCTGCTCGCGGTGATGAAGAAGATGAACGCGCAGGCGCAGGTGAAGATCATCTACGCGGCGGTCGCGGCGGCGTTGTTGTTGGGAATTCTCGCGCTCGCGTTTGCGCAGAAGGCGCTTGCCGGAGCGAACCGCGAATGGATGGAGACCCTCGTCGCCTTCTTCGCGGTGGCGATGCTGCTGTACGCGGCGCTGTGGCTGAACGCGCGCGCCAACATGAGCAGCTTCATGACGGACCTGCGCGGCCAGGTGAAGACGGCGCTGGGCACGGGCAGCAGCCTGGGGCTCTTCACGGTCGCGTTCACCGCGGTCGCGCGCGAGAGCTTCGAGACGGCGCTGTTCATCCAGGGGCTCGCGGGCGACTCGGCGCAGGGCGCGCTGTGGGGCGCGGGAGCCGGACTCGTTGCCGTCGCGATTCTCGTCGCAGTGATTCGCAAGGTGGGCTTCGTGCTGCCGATGAAGACGCTGTTCAGTGCGTCGACGGCGCTGCTGCTGGCGACGGCGGTGATGGTGCTGGGCAAGGGGCTTCACGGTTTGCAGGAAGTCGGCGTGCTGGGGTTGCGGCCGATTCCGTTCATCGAGCTGCCGGTGCTGGGCATCTATGCGGACGCGGTGACGCTGCTGCCGCAGGTGGTGATGGGGATCGCGGCCGTTTGGTGGTGGCGGCGTTCGCTGGTGGTCCCGCCGCGCGCGACGCCCGTCGCGACCTGACGTGCGGTTTTCGTTTCTGATTTTCCTGGGCGGTTGCGCGGCGGCGGTACCGAGCGTGCGTGTGGAGCCGTCTCGTCCGAGGCCCGCCCTTGAGCTCGAGGTGTGCCGGCTCGACGGCGAGGTCCACCACCGCAGCCAGTGGGCGGCGATTTCGGATTTCTCGTTCGACGCGTGGGACCAGGTGATCGGCTCGGTGGTGGTGAAGCACCCGCGCGGCGTGTTGGTGATCGACCCTGCGTTCGGTGAAGCGGTCGCGGCCGACATGCGGCAGGCGCCGATTTGGTTCCGGCTGATGATGGGCGATGGGTACGGCAAGCGGCCGGTTGTGCGGCTGATGGAAGAGGCGGGCCTCGATG